>NZ_JAVRCI010000020.1:81959-100279 GCF_034530835.1 Nostoc sp. DedQUE12b
AGCACCACCGTAACCTTTGAGAAGATCATCGCCCTTGCCGCCAATCAGGGTATCGGCAACGCTGGTGCCTTCGAGGATATCGTTGCTAGCAGCACTTAGGGGAATATTCTGAATTTCAATATCTTTGATACTTAACATGGCTACTGAATATCCAAAACAGTATTTGGGAAAATTGTCACATTTTCTGTCAGGATTTGTGTATTAATTTCAGTTAATTATCTAGACACTTGAAAGGTGTTGACTATCCTGCTAAAAAACAAGAATTGATTCAGCACGCTAGAAAATAAGGAGTAGATAAGGTGATTATTTCTCAATACACTTGTGTTAAGGCTTAACTCTTTGTCAAAGTCAATTTTTTTTAACGTAGACGCTTCTTCAGGTTGTCGCAGCACAAAGGCAGAGCGGCGCAGCTTATTGCTCTGCCGGCGAATAATCTCCTGATTTCCCGCCACTTTTACTTATTAAACGAATTGATTCAATTTGAATCGACTTTTCTAAAGCTTTTGCCATATCGTATAAAGTCAAAGCAGCGACAGAAACGGCAGTTAAGGCTTCCATCTCTACACCAGTTTCAGCTTTGGTTTTAACTGTGGCTTGAATTTGATAACCCGGTAGTTGGGGATCGGGTATGATTTCGACTGCGATTTTTTGCAAAGGCAACGGATGACACAAAGGAATTAAACTGGCTGTTTGCTTGGCTGCCATAATTCCAGCCAATCTTGCAGTTGCCAACACATCCCCTTTTGGAACATTTCCGGCTTGAATGGCAGCGAAGGTGGCTGGCAGCATTCGTACCTTAGCAGCTGCTATTGCTTGGCGAATGGTAGGTGCTTTATCAGACACATCTACCATTTGTGCCTGTCCTTGGGGATCTAGATGAGTTAAGTTGGCAAAATTAGATAGAAAATTATCTTGCGCCATTTGGTTAGAACGTGTTAATATAGATTGTCGGTGAGGGCGTGTAGCTCAGTGGACTAGAGCACGTGGCTACGGACCACGGTGTCGGGGGTTCGAATCCCTCCTCGCCCGTTTTTAAAAAGTTAAGAGTTGAAAGTTAGGAGTGAGGAATTAAATTTCATCACTCCTAACTTTTAAGTTTTTCAAGGCGTAGGCATCTGGAGCTAGACCTAGTGCAAAGCGCAGTGAGTTGGATAGGTTTTTGCTTGAATGGGTGAGGAAGAGGATAAGTGCTAAAGAAGTAATTGCAGCACCGTAGCCAAACATATCGCGGTAGCCTACAAGTTCTGCGATAATGCCCAAAAGAGGAGCAGCGATCGCAACTCCCAAATCGAGTCCAGCTATGCAGATAGCAAAAATTTTCCCCCGTTCTTGCGGCAGGGAGCGATCTGCCATCATAGTAACCATCATCGAGAACAGTGTACCACCACCAGCACCTTCAGCGATCGCAGCCAGTAAGAAAACTATCGGGCTGTAAGCCTGCCACAGCAGTATTAACGCTAAAACGTAGCAGAAAATCCCAAAGGTAATAAACAAACCCCGCCCGAAGCGATCGCTTGCCTTACCAGCAAATATCCTGATACTAAAACTAGAAATTGCCGCAGCTGTAAAAAACAATCCGCCATTGAAGTCCACCTGAGTGGATTTGAGGAACAACGACACAAAGGTATGTACAGCACCAAGAGACAAACCAACTAGCAACATAACTATAGTTGGAACTCTCACCCGTGGACTGGCCAAAATTTGCCAAAAGTTGCGATCTTCTCCCTCTGTCTGCTCCTGCGTTTGCACTGGCGGATTCGTAACTTGTAAAATCCCTAAGAGGGCGACAAAACCCAATTCGGCGGATAACAGAAATAATATCCCGTAACCACTTGTAGCTTCTAAATACCCTCCCAAGGCAGGGCCAATTGCTAAACCAATGGGAGTTGCTAGAGTCATGTAACCAATGATTTCACCACGAGTTTGGGCGGGCGCTAAATCTGCGACTAAGGCACTGTAGCCAGTGGTAAAAGCAGCAATACTAATGCCATGAAAAATCCGCACCAAAATTAATAACCCAATAGATCGGGTTGCCAAGTAACCAAAGGGTGCGATCGCCGCTACCATCGTACCAATCAACAAGACAATTTTGCGATCGCGTTCATCGGCTAATCGCCCCAGCATTGGGCGAGATAGCAATAACCCAATGGCAAAACTGCCCATAACAAGGCCAATTTCTTGCTTGCTTGCGCCCACATCATCGATGTAAAGCGGTAGGGTTGGTAAAAGCGAAGACATACTCGACCAGAATAATAAACCTGCCGTAAATAAAATCAGCAGGTTACGCCGCAGTTCCGTGTCAAAGGTATTAAATACTTTCAAGGTAGATGCAATTTAACTAGTTTTTTGTCCTTTGTCATTTGTCATTTGTCATTTGTCTTTTGTCCTTGGTCTAGAGTCAACCAATATTTACTCTTAATTATTTGCTGATGACCAATAACTAATGACCAATGACCAATGACCAATAACTAATGACTAATGACCAATGACTACTATTGTTACCTTACTTAACATTTTTTGCTACCACCTCTCGCACGCGATAGATAGGTCGTCCTTGGGATTCATGGTATGTACGCATGAGCAATTCTGCCAAAAGACCGAAGCAAAACAACTGCACTCCAGTTAATAACAATAGAACTGCCAAAATCAGCAAAGGGCGATTCCCAATCATCTGGCCTAAAGCCAATTTGACGAAAGTCAAGTAAATTCCGATCGCAGTGCCCGAAAACATTGAAATCAAGCCCAATAGCCCAAAAACGTGCATCGGACGGGTGAGGAATTTTTTCATAAACAGAATGGTTAACAAATCCATCAATACCCGGAATGTCCGCCAAATTCCATATTTACTACGACCAAAGCGACGGGCATGATGACGTACAGGTATTTCAGTGATTCTAGCTCCTTCGATGTACGCCAAAGCAGGTAAAAATCGGTGTAATTCTCCGTAAAGGTTCATATCTGCCAAAAGTTCTGCACGATAGGCTTTCAGCGAACAGCCATAGTCATGAATATTCACGCTAGTGGTGCTACGAATTAGCCAATTGGCAATTTTGGAAGGAAGTAACCGATTTACAGCACCATCTTGGCGTTTTTGCCGCCAACCACTCACCAAATCGTAACCTTCGTCCAGCTTTGCTAATAACATCGGGATATCAGCCGGATCGTTCTGGAGATCGGCATCTAAAGTAACGATCGCTTTACCGACTGCATAATAAAATCCAGCAGCCATCGCCGCAGTTTGTCCGTAGTTGCGACGCAAAATCACCGCTTTTAAATCAGTACGAACTTGCGCCTGTTCTTTGAGAAAATCCCCAGAACCATCTGTAGAACCATCATCCACACAAATGATTTCATAATTTACCTGACTAGAAGATAAAGTAGAGGCGATCGCTTCTAGTAAAAGTGGCAAACTCTCCACCTCGTCATGTATTGGTACTACCACCGAAACATCTGGGACAATTGCTGAAATCGCCCCATTTTCCCCCATTACCCCTTGATCGATCAACCCACTCCTCATAAGCCTCAGCATCCTCAGCGTCTCTGTGGTTCGTAACTCTTAAAAACTCTACCAGCACCTCGCAGCTGCTGATAGTACGACTGACTAACCGCATCTCCCTGTTCCGAGAGAATATCAATTCCGATCCCATTTCGTCCCTGTTCTTTTCCAGAACTATGGATATAATAACCATCCGCCAAATAAAGCCCGACATGGGTGGCTTTTTGACTAGTGCCAAAAAATACGAGATCCCCGGCTGCTAATTCTGCAATCGTAATTGGTTGAGTGAATCCTTCCTGTTGATAGGCATCTCTAGGTAGCCAAATACCCACCGAACCAAAGGCCGCTTGCATCAACCCAGAACAGTCATAATTTGGCCCAACCGTACCACCCCAAAGGTAATAATTTGATTGTTGCATCGCTTTTTGGGTAAAGGCGATAATCTCTGCTAGGAGTTTTTTAATCTCCGATTCAGAAAATGTTGCAGCCTGATAAGGTACAGTAGCAGATTGTAATGAATCAAAATCTGAAAGAGATAGCCATCCTGGATAGTCATCCTCACATAAATACACCTCAACCGCCGAATTTTGATGATTTGATGTTACCCACAAATGTCTCCCAGATGCAGCTTGAGTTGCTAAACGCGTACATTCAGGAGAATCATATAAATTCAGGTCAGCTAAACACTGATACTCCCCTGATTTTGGATTTTGGACTTCGGCTTCGCTCAGTCGAACCATTTTGGATTTTAGATTAAAGGACATTATCAGAGAATGATTTTTTTTAATAAAGACGAACAACTAGAGAATCTTGGTAATGGCATTTTAGATGCAACTTGGGCAGCATTTCCGACCTTAGCACGTAACCAAATTGCCTTGACTTGGGTTGTTTACGATCCACCAGTGCGAGTAAATACTGGTGGGGCGCTGACTCCCAACGCTTTTTGGGATCACCCAGTTCGTGGTTTCACTTATCGCGGTGTTGAGCGGATTTATCCTGCTAGTATAGTCAAGCTATTTTACCTGGTGGCGGTAAACGAATGGCTAGAAAAAGGCATGAGTCAAACCTCCAAAGAGTTGGAGCGAGCTTTGCGGGATATGATTGTCGATTCTAGTAATGATGCTACCAGCTTGGTTGTGGATATTTTGAGTGGTACCACATCAGGGCCAGAATTACCAATCGGCCCCTTTGAAACCTGGAAATATCAGCGTAATATTGTTAACCGCTATTACCAATCTTTGGGTTGGGAAGAAATGGAGACAATAAACGTCTGTCAAAAAACTTGGGGTGATGGGCCTTATGGACGGGAACGGGCGTTTGTGGGAGAGTTACTGGACAATCGCAATATGTTGACCACAAATGCGATCGCTAGGTTACTGCATAGTATTGTAGGTGGAGTGGCGGTTTCAAGTGCGCGATCGCAAGCGATGATGGCTTTACTCAAACGTCCTCTCAAAGATTTGCCCACTGACACCGAGGAAAATCAGGTGACAGGTTTCTTAGGTGGTGGATTGCCTGAAAATGCTCAAATTTGGTCAAAGGCAGGTTGGACAAGTCAAGTTCGCCATGATGTTGCGTATATTGAGTTACCAGAACAGCGCCCTTATCTCTTAGTGGTGTTTACTGAAGGGAAAGCCCAAGCTAAAAGTCGGGATATTTTGCCTTTTGTTTCTGGGCGAGTTGCCGATGCGATCGCTAATCTATGATCTTCTCTACGACAAGCTACGCGTTGGTGTAGTGTATCGTTGCGTTAATAATACCTTCGCCAAAAAAAGAGTATTAAAAGATAGGGCTGATGTAGTAGAGTTATTGTCTCTTACAACGACAACTCAAAAGCTACTCTTCAGCCCATGTTCGACATCATATTACTGTTTCCTCTTTCCCAGTCAGAGTTTCGGACTGCATTCATTGAGCCAGAGACTCAATATCTGACTGGAGGCAGCAGACCGTAATAACCCGCATTTCTCACAAGCTTGAGGGCAGAGGGGAAAGAACTTGTAGAAGAACTTTCCTCTGCTCCCCTGCTCCCATACTCCCCTGCTCCCCTGCTCCCCTGCTCCCCTTGTCAAGACTAATTTAGAAACATTAGCTTAGACGTGTAATGGATTTAGTCTCCGCCAAATAGGTAATCTTAAGATTTTCTTTTGTTACTATTTGATCCCAAAGATCGCCCCAACCTTTTTCTAATGCGGTAACAACGGGTTGATTTACTATATCCAAATTATCGAGCAGAATCGTTTGGATAACGATAGGTGTGATCCAGATCAAGCCATAATAGGCGGGGATGTCTGTCATCACACCATACCCCTGCACAGAATAGATATACTCCATCATGCCCACAAGGGTAAGTAGTTGGTTGTCTTCCAAGAACTGATAAAAGGTTTTCTCCAGCAATGCCGTTGGTGGCTTCGGTGGCATCGGCTTTTGTGAACCCATGATCTTGTAATGAAGGATATTGTATCTAACGAGGTCAAAAGCAATTCTAATTTGTATCGACTTTGAATCATAATCTTGGGGATGACCTAATAAGGCTTTAGCCTTCAAAAGGATATATTCGGATTGTGTAACAATAGGAGGCACATCAACATAATCTGGAAATTCGCCTTTGGTGAGAATCCCTCTAAAATCCAGATCATTCTTAACGAAATCGATTTCTGAGTTGTCGACGAAAAATTCCTCCAGATCCTCAAGCATTTGATCGTAGGCAGGCGATAAATAACATGTGCCTAACTCACAGACTGTCTTCTCATTTGATCCGCTTGGATAAGGCCCGTCTTTAGTAATAGTATGGGTTTTTCCACAGTATCGGTCGGTTGATTCTAGAATTTCTATATTCGTGTATCCCAACCTCTTTAGCCTAACGGCAAACAACAGACCGCTAACACCAGCACCCAGAATTACAATAGGCGCGTCTAGATTAGTTGGCAAGGCTTTTTTTGCACTGTCCACAGAATTCAGCATCAATTCGGCGTAATCCCAGCAATGCAAGACCGATTCAAAACAAGTGAATCCATGCACATACAAGGTATTATTGTTTCCCTGCAAATTCAGAAGCTTCCAAGGCAAGCCCTCCTTTAAGTCTTCATTAGAGAAGTGATCAAAGTAAGGCGTAGTGACGGTTTCCAGTATCTCATAGTTGAGTGAGAATGGCCACCACTCGCTGTTCTGCAAGTCATCTTTAAGTTTTATCTCAAACTCGCTGTTAGACCATGGGTTCTCCGTTTCGCCTACCAATTGATAGACTGTCACCAAGTTATGTGTCATTTCATTCGCACGCTCAGATCCAAATTGCTTGACTGATTCGTTACGATATGCATAGACAGTTCCGTTCATCTCCTGTAATAGTTTCGGGCCAAATATGACAGGATATGTTTTTGTCTGAGAAGATGAATTATTGACCTCGACTTTGAGTAGCGATGTATGGAATGTGAAATTTTTCAACTTGTCAAAGATAGCGCGTTCTTCAGGCGTGTAATCACAAATTTCATACAAGTTCCTGGGTTCACAAGCTATGACAAGTAATTCACAGTTTTTTTGAATAATGGATTCGCTATTACCGTTGATTGTGTATTCGATGCGGACTGGGTTTAAAGGTGAGGGCGAAGAAAGCGTTATATTGTTGCTGTTTGTTAACTGTACCATTGCTGTTTAAATGCTCTATATTAGCTGTGTGATTTAATGCCTGGTTTGAATATTACATGATCAAATCAAACTACACAAGCAAGCTAGGAATAAGAGAGCGGTTTTTTTTGGGGAAGATGGGGCAATATGGTTAGGATAAGTATTTTGAACTCATAATTCCCTTTGAGAAAAAGGTCAAGAAGAAGGGTGTGGGGTTGCAGGTTTGAGAAGACTGCATTGGTCGGGGTTTGGAACCCCAACCAATGCAATCGTCAAGAAAGTCAGGGCTAATTATTCCCTACACCCAACACCCCACACCCTATACCCCGCCCCAACGGGGCTTAATTACTAGGTTTGGGTTAAAGGTTTTTTCTCCCCCTTTCCCTTTAACCTTTCCCCTTTAACCTCTGTGATAAAATAAACCCTCAAATGCCCGTTTTATCTACAGTTGATTGTCAAATATCAAATTTTGGCTGGTGAATGTGAGATTACCCTACTATTTCAATTTAAATTCATCAAACTTCAATACTTCCGAGTCAGGCTTGCGAGTATCAAAACGATAACTACTTATCGTACCTGTCTCCGTATCGAAGATACTGAAAACTGTAATATCATTACTCGCAATATAAGGCATCGGCTTTCCATCTTCACCCAGCAAGGGGGCGATTGTTGGCACTATCGGTTCTAACCCATTGGGATCGCCAAGCTTAACATAATCCTCTTGATATCCAATTGGTACTTCTCGCTTTCTATCACCCCAAGCAGCACCGTAACTATTACCCACATTAGATGTTTCTAGAAAGTGCATTCCACTGGAACTAACAAAGCGGTTCCACAAATGGGAATGCCCATAAAATACCAATTGCACATTAGCTGCTTCAAGTATTGGAACAACATCGCGGATAATATAATCTGCGTCTTTGGGATACTCGTAACGCACTGCTTTGATATTGTCGCCATCCCGTTCAATTATCTGTACTGGCTCTGTATAAGCAGGAACTATATTATCACCCAGAGTGTGGGGTGGATGATGAAACATTACAACTTTGTATTTTGCTTGTTGAAACTCAGGGCTGTTAAGTTCTGACTCTAGCCAATTATATTGCTTGCTGCCTTTAGCAATTGGCTCATAAATCACTTGTCCATAACCCCAATTTTCAGGATTATTTAAATCCTTTTCAGCTTCCTGATATCTACCTCTACGCTTTCTATCTAAGTTGGGAGTCCGCCACATATTTGTAGCGTACAGTACCACCAAACGCGTATCACCGAAACTGACTGCATAATACCTTTTTCCACCCTCTTTACTTTTTGGTAAAGAGAAAATCTCTTCATAGGTATTAGTATTAAAAGAATTATCGATTAAAGATTTATCTCGGTAGATTTTTTGAGCAACGGCACGGGGAATTGTATCATCAAATTCATCATTTAAACTTCCCGTTCTGGCAAAACGCCCCATCACTTCATGATTCCCAATACAAGTAAACATGGGTGCGTGTTGAATTATTTGTCCACCAGTGTAGGTTGTCTTAACATCGTTGTGCGTCATTTCATATTTAGCACGACCTTGTAAACCGGGAAACAACGCACCACCACCATTATCATCAAACCATTCTGAGGCGCGATCGCTAACATTGACCAAATCACCAGCAAACCACACGCCATCAACTCGTCCAACTGTTTCTACCACCTTTTGCAGATTTGTCGCTGTCATCGGCTTTAATTGATGATCTGAGGTAAGTAGAATTTTTAGTGGTGTATCTGATTTGGGAGTAGCTGTAAGGCTGAAAACATCACTGTCAACACTTTTGCCGTCTTCTTGCACACTCGTGACACGATACTTAACCCGCACACCAGGAGTTAACCCAGTTACCTCAGCCTCATGTCGCCAAATGTCCCGCTGGACAGGTTTTTGATAAACTTGTCCGTCTTGGGTTTGGTTTGCAACTCTTGATTGTTGGTCTTCACGTGTGCGACTGAGTTTGGTAGTACTTGCCCTAGCAGTTTGTTGGAGATTTTCGCCGTAGGTTACTGTGTGATTAACACCAGCAAATTCAGTAAACCAAACTACTTGCACTGAACTTGCAGTTGGCAATTGCAAAAATGGGTCGGTGAGTAGTTGGGGTGCTGATGTCATAATTGTTTGCCCAAGTGAACGCACACTTATCAAAGTAAAGCATATAACAAGCACAAGCATAGCTACTGAGGAAATTTTTCGGCGGCTTTTGCGTCTGAGCATGAGTAACACACCAAATTTTAGGGTATTCACCGACTGAAGGCATTTTATTATAAGAAATGTGCCAAAAACCCTTGAGAAATAGCAACTTATACCAATTCAAAAAATAAACATTTTTTGAATTGATATAAGTTAACAAAAATTAGAATGCATAAATGCTCAAATTTGAAAAACTTTGCCAAAGTAGAAATAAGGGTTTTGACATTTACCTACGTGCAATTAAATGACTCAAATATTTGAAAGTGTGACGAAAACAGACAATTATATCCGTGTTGCTCAACTTGCAGAAGTTCAGGCAGCAGGCAGTTTGTTAGTCCATAAGGAAAAACATACGATTGCTTTGTTTTACTCAAATAATACAGTTTATGCAATTGATAACCGTTGTCCTCACATGGGCTTTCCCTTACAAGGAAGCACTTGCAAAGATGGTATTGTTACCTGTCCTTGGCATTATGCCCGCTTTGACCTTGCTAGTGGTGGAACCTTTGATTCGTGGGCAGATGATGTTCCTTGTTTCCCGGTAGAAATCCGTGATGGCGAAGTTTGGGTAAACTTAGCACCACCAGTTAACCCTCATGCTCACCACCGCCAACGTCTGCAAGACGGTTTAGAGCAGAATATTTCTTTAGTGATTGCAAAATCAACGCTTGCACTGTTAGATATGGGGGTGAACCCGACAGAACCATTTCTCATGGGGCTAGAATTTGGCACTCGTTATAACAAAGCGGGTTGGAGTACAGGTTTGACTATTCACACCTGTATGATGAATTTATTACCTTATCTTGATGTAGAAGACAAACCTCGTGCTTTATTCCACGGACTGTCGGCAGTAGCTAATGATAGCGCGGGTGCGCCACCAGAGTTTGTCGTTCACCCATTACCCAACTCGAAAGTAGATTTTGCGACTCTCAAAAGCTGGTTTCGCCAATTTATTCAGGTGCGGGATGCGGAAGCGGCACAAAGATGTTTAGTATCTGCTGTTCGTTCCGGAGCTAATTCAAAGCAAATAGCAGATATGCTGTTCTGTGCTGCTACTGATCGGCGCTATCTTGATATTGGGCATACACTTGATTTTATCAATAAAGCATTAGAAGCACTTGATACTATAGCTTGGCAAGCAGCAGAATCAATTCTGGCTAGCCTAGTTTCGGGTTTAGCCAATGCCTCTCGGATGGAAGAATCCAACTCTTGGCGCTACCCTGTAGATTTGGTGGCAATATTAGAGTCGGCTTTTGAGCAATTACCGACTGTATTAAGTGTGGGAAAATCTCGACAGGGAAGTTGGTCACAACCAGATGAACTAATACCAATTTTATTAGGTGAAGACCCACAAGCGATCGCAGACTCGCTATTGAATGCACTGAAAGCAGGTTGTACTGAAGAACAATTAGCTGGCGTAGTAACTTATACAGCAGCATTACGAGTAGCTCGTTTCCACACTAATAATGACTTTGGAGATTGGAATTCAGCCCACCATCCATTTACGTTTGCAAATGCCGTACATCAAGCTTTACGAAGAGTACCAACAGTCGAACTACTAAGAGGTGTGTTTGATGCGGCGATGAGTGTATATTTAAATCGTTTTTTGAATGTCCCACCAGCACGCCTGCCAGAACCCAAAGAAATCGGGGAAAATCCCGAACAATTACTCCAGCAGCTACCAGACTTATTAAACCGTCAGCAGCAAGTAAACCAGACAGGGCAATTAGTTGCTAATTATTTATACAGTGGTGGTAGTGCTGAAAGACTGATGGCAAAACTGGGAAAATTGATGCTGCGAGAAAACCGTGATTTTCATGTCATTCAAGAAATAGAAGCAGCCTTTCGTCAGTATTCTTACCTCAGTCAAACTTCGGTTGGAATTCATATACTAGTGGCTGCATCTCGGTATTTAGCCGCTCATTCTCCGACAATGCGCTCTCAAGGACAAACTTATCAAATTGCGGAACGTTTACATCAGGGCGCTCGCTTATTTGAAGAATCGTGATTTCTTAGTAACAGATAACCAGGCTAGTATGCTGGCTTATTTAGAAGCACATTGGACAGCAGGTGGACATATTTGGGGCTTTTTGTCTCTAAAGTCAATCATTCTGCTGTTGTTTAATTCTGTCATTCCTTCATAGTCTGCCTCAAGTGGCAGTTTAATGAATACTAATTAACCGGACTTGATATCATACCATTTACTGAGGATGATTGGAGTTGATAGGCATTTATTGCAAACATAAAAGCACAACATTGTTGTGCTTTTGTAAATTATTTGTATTCAGTTCATTGTGATAACGAGAGAGTTTATTAATCAGTCCAGGTGAGTACTGTAGGCACTAAAACCGTAAGCCAAAGTTTCTTTTAAATTGTCTGATGGCTTGAGACTTCTGTTGATAGCATTAGCAAACGGCACGGGAATTCCTTTGATAGTTTCCGGCAAAATTGCATACTCTGCTGTTGGTTCGACAATGTATTCTGGACACTTCCCTTTCATCCCAGCAGTGGCTAACATTTCTTCTATTTCAGCAGCTGAGTATTGCTTGAGATAAACTGGATTTCTCACAAATGGGTTCAGCCTTCTGATAAAATTATGGATAATATGAGAAGGACAAGACTTATTGTGAAAGGAATGATTAAAAACAAAAATTCCACCAGGTTTTAGCACACGAGAGATATCAGCCAATAAATTTCTTAATTGTGCATCTGGAATATGCATAAAAACGCAATTAGAAATTACCAAATCTATAGAATTATCTTCTAAAGGCAATGTTTCAGCAGAAGTGCAAATCAAGTTAAATTCAGCTTCTGGAAAAAAATTGTATTCTTGTTTAACTTTAATTAGCCGCCGCAATAAAGGTTCAGAAATATCAATGCCGTAATATTTCTCGCATTTCAGATTTTTCGCTTTCGAGAGATGTAAAGGTGCGCGACCATAACCAGAACCAATTTCTAGAATAGAACCGACAGATTTATTCAACGGAAATTTGTTCCAAGTACCTCCAGGCGTACCAGTTAGCAGAGTGTAATCTTGTTTAATGGGCGATGTCGCTGCAACTTTTTCAATTTTTTGGGAGCCATAATATGTTTTACCAATTGCATCCCATGTTTTTTTATGTTGAGTATTAGTTAATTGTTCATAGTCGCTAGGAAAATAAATTCCATCTCGTAATTCAAAGTCATTTAGACTGGATTTTACATTTGCTAATTGAGACATTATGATTATCCTCATCAATAGTGAATTCTGTTTTCTGTTATACTCTTAACTCAGCATTAACCGCAAGTAATTTTTACTGAACGGCTTTCCCTAAGCCTTTTTTAAAGTCTATAACTATTTTAAATTCGATGGAATGTGCTGGCAAAGAGCCTATTGCATCCAAGTGAAAACCGCTATAATGACAACCCTTGCTCGCTCAAAACACAAGTTCGTATACATTAGTTGATGGACTGCAACAATAGGAGGCTGCGATGGTAGGAGGGTTAAAACAAAAACGGGTGGTAGTTGTAGGTGCTGGTTGGGCTGGTTTAGGAGCAACCTACCATTTAGCAAAACAAGGTTATGATGTGACACTTCTCGAAGCAGGCCCCTATCCTGGTGGATTGGTGGCGGGTTGGCAAACAGCGGCTGGAAAATCTGTTGAAGCTGGCATTCATGGCTTCTGGTATCCTTACAGAAATATTTTTTCCCTAATCAATGAATTAGAAATTAATCCTTTTACTACTTGGACTCGTTCTTCGCAATATTCGCCAGCAGGTTTGGAAGTTGAATCACCAATTTTTCAAGATTTACCGCGACTCCCCTCGCCACTAGGAACTTTTCTCTACACTCAGTTTAAACGATTACCACTAATTGACCGTCTCAGCGCCCTGCCTTTACTTTATGCGGTTGTTGATTTTGACAATTCTGATGCAGCTTGGCGGCGCTATGACTTTGTAACTGCCCGTGAATTGTTCAAAGATTTTAACGTTTCTGCGCGACTTTACCGCGATGCTTTTGAACCAATGTTATTAGTGGGCTTATTTGCCCCTGGCGAACAATGTTCAGCCGCCGCAACTTTAGGGATGCTTTACTTTTTTATTCTGGCTCATCAACCCGATTTTGATGTGGTTTGGTGTCGGGGAACTGTGGGAGAAAAGATATTTCGTCCTTGGGTGGAACGTATTGAAAAAGCTGGTGCGCGAGTGTTGCCGAAGCGTCGGGTTACAGACTTAATTGTTGATAGTAATCAAGTCAAGGGTGTGGTTTGTGGTGATGAAGTAATTGAAGCAGATGCCGTAATTTTTGCGGTTGGAATCACGGGGATGAAGAAAATTGTTTCAACTAGCCCTAGTTTACAAAGCCGTGAAGAATTCCGTAATTTGAGCAATTTAGGAGCAATTGATGTTTTAGCCACGCGACTATGGTTTGACCGTAAAATTGATATTTCTCGTCCTTCCAATGCTTGTTTTGGATTCGACACAAGTACAGGTTGGACGTTTTTTGATTTGAATGCTCTACATGATGAATATCGGGATGAGCCGGGAACAGTGATTGAAGCTGATTTTTATCACGCCAATCAGTTTCTCAATTTGAGCGATGAAGAGATTTTATCAATAGTTCAAGGTTATTTAGCAACTTGTATACCAGCGTTTCGGGAGGCAAAGATTATTGATAGCAGTGTAATTCGGCTACCTCAGGCGGTAACTCACTTTGCACCTGGTAGCTATCGTTATATGTTGCCCGCCAAGACAAGTTTTGAGAATGTATTTATGAGTGGGGATTGGATTGTGAACCGTCATGGTTCCTGGTCGCAGGAAAAGGCTTATGTTACTGGTTTAGAGGCGGCGAATTTGGTGGTGTCTTATTTAGGAGAAGGTCAGCCATCTGAGATTTTAGCTGTAGAAGAAGATGAAGTGCATATCCAAGTGGCGCGATCGCTCAACCAAACTTTGGGTAACTTGAGTAAATCTATCCTGCCTAACTTTTGGTTGCCGTAATCTATGGGGATGCACTGCTGTGCTACCCTACTGTATGTATATTTCTCGCAAATCTAGTTAATCATCAATTGTAATTTAAATTCGATAAGCTAAAGAAAGCGATCGCGATACTATCCTTATAATGTAAATCAAATCACATAAGCTTATGGAGCCAGACTCTTTACCAACCGAGGTGATTCTGACGCACCCGCGTGAGTCCCTTGGTAGAGTGCAACTTGATTGGACACCCCAACCCGGAAACTATCTCGATTTTGAAGGTAAAACCTACGCGGTTTTAGAGCGCCGTCATAGATACAAACTTCAAGCTGGGCGCTACCGCTTGCATAATATTGCTATTTATGTACAGTCTGCTAAACGACCATCTGAGAAAAGTTTGGTAGCAGGACGTTGGGTAATCGGCGATGCCACCTGCTGCTACAATGCTCATTCAGAACTTATTCGCTGTGCAGTCAACCCAGATGGGCCTTGCGAATCTTGCCGCTTTTATGAGTGCTGAGTGCTGAGTGCTGAGTGCTGAGTTAGGAGTTTGGAGTTAGGAGTTAAGAGTGAGGAGTTAAAAGTTATTCTCCTTCATCTCTTCCATCCCCGTCAGCTTCCGGCACCAAAAACTTCTCCTACAGTTATGCGGGTACCATTCACAAAATCCCATCCCGACTGGGGACGTTTACCAGCTAACTGAACTTCTCGCAACAGCAATAAACCTTCCCCAGTTTGGACGATCGCACCAATTCCTTTGGCAATGCTGACTACAACTCCTGGTTTATCTGATGTATTTGACAAATCAGGCAATTTATGTGCTAATTCTTGCAATTCTGGTGGGAGATCGTGTAGACGCAAAGCGGCTTGTCGCCAGACATCGCTTACAGAACCAAGGGGAGCAGAAGCGGTGATTTTCAAAAGGTTGTCACGAAAGGTAGCCGTGCAGTTAGGGTAAAAGCCTCTGATTTGATTGTGTAATTGAATCGCGCTTTTTGACCAATCCAAAGCATAATCTTGTTTTTGAATCAGAGAGGCATAAGTAGCTGCTAAATTATCTTGGGGAATTGGTTGAATTTCTTTACGTTCCAACTTCAACAGAGTTTCCACCAACAAATCCCCACCGATCTCTGCTAGTCTATCGGCTAAATCTTGGGCATTATCCAGTAATCCAATCGGTGTAGTAGCTATTTGGAGCATTGGGCCGGTATCCATCCTTGTATCCATTAACATTGTCGTGATCCCCGTTTCCCTCTCACCGTTGTACAAGCACCACTGAATCGGCGCTGCACCCCGATATTTGGGTAAAATCGAGCCATGCACATTAATGCAGCCCAACTTTGGCATATTTAATATTTTTGACGATAATATCTGTCCATAAGCGACAACAACAAACACATCTGCATCTGATTTTTTGAGTTTGGTTAAAGTTTCAGTATCTTTTTTCACCCGTTCGGGTTGCCATACTGGTAAGTTGTGAGCAGTTGCGATCGCTTTGACAGGTGAAGGGGTCAGTTTATTTCCGCGTTCCCGGCGTTTGTCTGGTTGGGTGACAACCGCCAGCACCTCGAATTCTGAATGATTCAATAATTTTTCCAAGGTGGGTACAGCAAAATGAGGTGTACCAAAAAATACAATTTTCATTAATAATTAGTAGTTTTTAGTCGTGAGTCATTAGTTAATCGTAAGTGCGCCCCTCATAACTGACAACATTTAAGTTGCATGTTGAAACAGAAGTCACTCAGCCATTATCAGCAGCCTCCTGAATTCCGAACAGCAGTTGCAAAATACAGTTGTTACCTGTAAATAATTTTGGCTGTTTGGTGGTAGAATATTTTCGTATTAATGAAACCAAAGGCTGCTTGATTAACTTAAATAGTTAAGTTGACAAGTGTAACAGCTAGTATTAGGCGCATCTGCCTCTAGTGAACCTAATCACTTAGTGGTTTTTCGTTGCGATTCGCTAGAGCATCTACCGAGTGAATTTTCTTGTGTTCCCGCTCGTATTCCCGAAATTAGCTTTCAACGTAGTTAAATTTCCGAAAAACTATTGCGTCTTCTAGCTATTTTTGTAGTTTAGATAGCAATTTATAACTTTGGGTTGCTGATAGCAATATCTTCTGAGTATGATGTATTATGCGTCCGCTTTCCCAGGTTTTTAATTAACGCCTCACGTTTACCATCATGAGGGTTTGCGCTGTTATATTTAGTGTGTAACCTAGCCTATTTGCTGTGTACTAGCGATCGCTCGTACTATCCCCAGTAGCTAAGTTAGATTATCTCTTATTTGCCAGCATCATTCCTCAAACTATATCCTAAATATCCCTTAACCAAGACTTATTTTTGGTGCGTTTTTGTATAGGGTAGTTATAGATTGTGTAGTAATTACTGAGTTCTCAGCATATTTACTATACTCGCATATTTTTGCAAAAAAATATCCCGTACTTAAGTCAGAAAAAGTCTAGACGATGATACTTAATTTTTGTAAACCTCTGCAAACTTTGAAGATATTATTTCGTCATTACTTTTAGTTTCTTGTTATACATATAACTACCACCTGCCCATTGCTATTGATGTATTGCTTCTCACATAGCAATTGCCCCCTCTAGAGAGTCTACAAATGCTTAAACCCCTTTTGCTGTCAGGATGGTTCCGCACACAACCATTTCTCAATTACGTTGTCGTTGTGATACTTATTGCACCTTTATTAGGAGCATCGGCTCACACGATCCCAGTAAGATCCGAAGTACATAAACTAACTTCGATGGCTGGAGAATCTGACTCTGTATCAAAGGAAATAGCTGTAGTTGGGGAACCTGAGATAGCTGAAACATTAAAAACAGATCAAATCGAATCGATCACAGAAGAATTTGACTCTGTGCCAACACAAAGTATTGCTGTTCAGGAACCGCAAGTATTACCAGCGGATAAAATTGAGTCTTCAACTGAAGTAGATAATTATCTCTCAAGCAGCGATTTAGATTTAAGTGATGTAACTGTTCCCGATTCTTTGGCAGCAGTTGAACTCGCACCATCAACAGATGTTCCTGTTAGCCAACTTAATTTAATACGCAAACTTAAAGCTGCTAATGTTAAGTCTTTGAGAGGACAAGAAAATTATCTCTCTAGAGAAAAGTCTTTTACCGAATCATTGACAGCAACTCAAGTAGCACCAGCTATTAGAGAATCTCAATCAACCACAACGACGGAAATACCTGTTGTGGAAACAGCTAATGAGTCCCAAGCAGAACAAATAGATCCCATCGGCAGCCCTCATCCGATTCCTTGGAAATGGATTACAGCAACTCAAGAAGCTATTGCCTCTAATGGTGGTTCTGGAGTACGTCACTATCGCAGCGTACCTGTGATTTCTCCAGATGGTAAATATGCTGTTTATAGTCGGGTGCAACTGGAAGTAAAACCCCAAATGTACAACAGCCGTGTCACCAGCATGATGTTTGTCCAAGATATGCAGACTAAGAAATTGTGGGTGATGGCTTCAACGACTCCAGTTAGCGATCCTTTATTAAAAGTAAAGGCTGTAAAAGGAGAATCGTCTGAAGAAACTGATCCGAGTGGTAAGATTGGGGTATTAGTTCCAGTTAGTTGGTCAGAAAAAGGCGATCGCTTCTTAGCACGCAAGTTTGAAGGTATCTTTAACACAGGTGATTCTACAGATAGTGCAGTGATTTGGGATCGGCAAAAAAATTACGCTAACACAGTCACTCCTGTTAGTGAGGAAGAACATGAAAAAATTGCCGTATTGTTAGGTTGGAGTAAAAGCCAACCAGAACATGTGTTATTCCGTGCAGGGGAATTGGGCGAGGAAAACTGGCCATTAATGCAAGTTGCTAATGATGGCAAGACTATCACTACAACAGACAATGATCGGCCGATTACTTTTGGTAAAAAGGTGACAGAAATTTGGGCAGGCCCACAAGTTGCCTACCGATAGTTTATTGGCTAGTTACAAGCCTGCTGGCTAAGGTCAGGGAGTCGCCTCCCTGCCTCGCCTACAAAACCGGACGTGAG
>NZ_JAVRCI010000021.1:0-99754 GCF_034530835.1 Nostoc sp. DedQUE12b
TGGGGTGGCTCAAGGGGGCGAATTTAAGGTTAATACCTACACCACCAGCGACCAAAGTATCCCCACAGTTGCAATGAATGCAGGGGGAGACTTTGTCATTTCCTGGCAAAGCGATGGTCAGGATGGTTCTATCAATGGGATATATGCCCAACTAAACCCCAATAAAGGGGTTCCCCCGACAATCATTTCTGCTTCTGTCTCTGCCTTGGCATACACCGAAAACACCACTATAGCCATTGACTCAGGCATCACCGTCAGCGATCAAGACTCAGACAACTTGGCTAGTGCCACTATTAGCATTACCAGTGGTTTCGCCTCTGCTCAAGACACCCTCGCCTTCACCAACCAAAATGGGATTACGGGCAGCTACGACAGCACCGCAGGTGTTTTAACCTTAACTGGCAGTTCCACTGTTGCTAACTACCAAGCCGCACTACGTTCTATTACTTATACCAACAACAGTGATAACCCCAGTCTTACACCTCGTACTGTCAGCTTTATAGTTAATGATGGGGCTGCTGATAGTACTGCCATTACCCGCAATATTAATATTACGGCAGTAAATGATGCACCTATTGCTACTGCCACCAACTCTGCCCTGGTATATACTGAGAACGCTACTACAGTCATTGACTCAGGTATCACCGTTAGCGACTTAGACTCAGACAACCTAGCTAGTGCCACTGTCAGGATTACCAGTGGTTTTGTCTCTGCTGAAGACATCCTCGCCTTCACCAATCAAAATGGGATTACAGGCAGCTACAACAGCAGCACAGGTGTCTTAACCTTAACTGGCAGTTCTACTGTTGCTAACTATCAAACCGCACTACGTTCTGTTACTTATACCAACAGTAGTGATAACCCCACTACTACACCTCGTACCGTCAGCTTTGTAGTCAATGATGGGACTGATAATAGTACTGTTGTTACCCGCAATATTAATATTACGGCAGTGAACAATGCGCCCATTGCTACTACTACCAACTCTGCTCTGGCATACACCGAGAACGCTACTACAGCCATCGATTCAGGCATCACCGTTAGCGATGAAGACTCTGCTAACCTAGCTAGTGCTACTGTCAGAATTAGCAGTGGCTTTATTTCTGCTCAAGATAGTCTCGCCTTCACCAATCAAAATGGGATTACGGGCAGCTACAACAGCATCACAGGTGTCTTAACCTTAACTGGCAGTGCCACCGTTGCTAATTATCAAACCGCACTACGTTCTATTACTTATACCAACAGTAGTGATAACCCCAGTCTTACACCTCGTACCGTCAGCTTTCTAATTAATGATGGGACTGCTAATAGTACTGCCGTTACCCGCGATATTAATATTACGGCGATGAATGATGCGCCTGTTGCTGTTAACGATAGCATCACCACAAAAAGAAACATACCCGTTATTATTAGTGCTACTACTCTGTTAAGCAATGATAAAGATGTCGATGTTAGTGATGTTTTGAGTATTACTGGCTTCACCCAACCTAGCCAAGGAAGCTTAGTTAACAACAACGACGGTACTTACACTTATACCCCTGTTCAAAACTATTATGGCTTCGATAGCTTCACTTACACTATAAGTGATGGGCATGGAGGCAATAGTACTGCTACCGTCAACTTGACTATTAATCAATACAATGTAATTAATGGTACTTTAGGTGCAGACAACCTGAATGGTACAGTCAATATTGATGTCATCTCAGGATTGCAGGGCAATGACACGCTCCAAGGACTAGGTGATAATGACACCCTTGATGGCGCCGATGGAAATGATTCCTTAGATGGTGGTGCAGGAGTTGACAGTCTCATTGGTGGTAAAGGCAATGATATTTATATCGTAGACAACCTGAACGATATTATTATTGAAGCCTTAAATGCAGGCACAGATTTAGTTAAGTCTTCGGTGAGTTGGGTGTTGGGAAATAACCTGGAGAACTTGACCCTGACTGGAAGTGGGGTAATCAATGGTACTGGTAATAGCTTTAATAACATCTTGATTGGTAATACTGGCGTTAACATTTTGAGTGGAGAAAATGGCAACGATAACCTCTTTGGTGATTCCGACAATGACACCTTGTTGGGTGGTGCAGGCAATGATACCTTAGATGGCGGTTTAGGATCTGATAGTCTCAATGGTGGAGTCGGCAATGATATTTATATCGTAGACAATCTGAACGATATTATTATTGAAGGCTTAAATGCAGGCACAGATTTAGTTAAATCTTCGGTGAGTTGGGTGTTGGGAAATAACCTGGAGAACTTGACCCTGACTGGAAGTGGGGTAATCAATGGTACTAGTAACAGTCTTAATAACATCTTGATTGGCAATACTGGTGCTAACATCTTGAATGGAGAAGATGGCAACGATAGCATAATTGGTGGTTCCGGCAATGACACCTTGTTAGGCGGTGCAGGTGATGACACCTTGGATGGAGGTTTAGGATCTGATAGTCTTAATGGTGGAGCTGGCAATGACATTTACACTGTAGACAACGTAAACGACTCGATTATTGAAGGCTTAAATTCAGGCACTGATTTAATTAAGTCTTCGGTGAATTGGGTGTTGGCAGATAACCTGGAGAACTTGACCCTGACTGGAAGTGGGGTAATCAATGGTACTGGTAATAGCTTTAATAACATCCTGACGGGAAATAGTGGTGCTAACACGTTAAATGGAGTTGATGGCAACGATAGCCTCTTTGGTAGCTCAGGTAATGATACCTTGTTAGGCGGTGTAGGTGATGACTCCTTGAATGGAGGTGCAGGGACTGACAGTCTTGATGGTGGAGTCGGTAATGATATTTACACTGTAGACAACGTAAACGACTTGATTATTGAAGGCTTAGATGCAGGCACAGATTTAGTCAATTCTTCGGTGAATTGGGTGTTGGGAAATAACCAGGAGAATTTGACTCTGACTGGAACCGGAGCAATCAATGGTACTGGTAATAGCCTTAATAACATCCTGATGGGAAATAATGCTGCTAACACATTAACTGGAGGAGATGGTCATGATAGCCTCTTTGGTAACTCAGGCAATGACACCTTGTTCGGTAGTGCAGGTGACGATCTAATCGCTGGTGGAGTTGGTCGAGATGTATTGACTGGTGAAACTGGGCAAGATAGCTTCAACCTAACTGGTACCCGTATTGGAGGGTATGATATGATCGCTGATTTTACTCTTGGAGAGGATACTATCTTGATTTCCAAGGCTGAATTCGGACTGGTTCAATCTCAAAATACTACGCTCGATTCGGGCCTGTTTCGACTTGGTACCACTGCGATCGCAGCGAGCGATCGCTTTATATACGATAAAACTACGGGTAATCTTTTCTTTGACGCGGATGGAACTGGTAATGCTGCACAAGTTATTCAAATTGCCCAGTTCTCCAATCAGGTGGCGCTTAGTAGTGCAAATATTACTATCATTGCCTAACGCAAGCTAACTATAACAAGCATTGAGAAATTACCCAGTAAGAGACAGATCAACTCTTGCTGGGTAATCTGTCATAAATACACATTTGAGTGCAACATAACTGTAAACTTTTAACTTTCCTCTTGGGAATAACCATTTTTCTCGCGTTTGAGGCTTTCTTCTAAGGCTTGAATTTGTTCGCGTCTGGCTTCTAACTCTAAAGAACGCCTTGCTAAGTCTTGATTTTGCAACGTCAGGGATTGTCGCCAATGTTCTGCTCGCTCGGCTTCGTGCTGCAAAAATTCTGGGGTAATGCCGATGGTGAGGTAGTTTTGTACCAGATAAAGTACCCAGTTGGCAGCGTCTTCTATTCTTTCAATATCGCCTGTAGGAGAAAGTTCGACTAGAACAAGCAAGTTCTCACTCATGATCTTTCCCTTGCCTAGCAGAATGAAAGCTTCTTCGGGAATTATCGCCCACAAGTTATCAGCTTCTTGACGCGCCAATAAGCGTAACTGGTGCTGGTCTAAAAAATCGTTTTTACGCACCTGGGCTAGATATAGCATGAGGGTCGCTTCGCTCCAATTAAAAATTAAAAATTAAAAATTAAAAAAGTTTAATAAAATAATAAGTCCCAGAATTGAGATTTGGATCTTGTTAATTGGTAATGGGTAATTGGGAATTAATAATCCCATTACCCATTACAGTTATCCTAAGCCACGCAGGCGATCGCTACGACAACCCCTTGAGGCGATCGCGCAAAATTTCAGCTTGCTTCTGTGCTTCTGCTAAGGCATCACGCGCCCCCTGTACCACGTCAGCCCTAGCTCTATCTACGAAACTAGGATTGTTTAATCTGGTACTCAGGGATTGAACTTCGGCTTCAGCTTTACTCAAGCTTTTTTCTAGCTTGGCACGCACAGCTTCAATATCTACCACACCGCTTAGAGGAATTAGCACCTGTATTGTACCAATTACACCTGCGATCGCATTTTCTGTTTCTTGTGCTTGTTCTAATTTACTCTGCGGGAAAAATCGGTTCCATAACCTAAGTCTTGCTTGAGCAGTGAGTAAATTTTGGCTAACAAACCACGCTGTGTAACCAAAACCAACTAGTTCAAAGAAAGTTCCGATGATGGGAATGTCATCAATGGCATTTCCCGCAGCTAAAGCCACTCTACCAAAGACAATGGCTACAATAATTAAACCAATTGTCTTCAAACCCCTTTGAGGTTTTTTAGCAGTAGTTTGGCTTTTTTCTTTGTCAGCAATGGTTAAAGTCTCAACCTTAGCCAAATCTTTAATATAAGATTGTCCAGCAGTGAGAATTCCCCGCTCCTTTTCGCTTTCAGTTTGCAAATTTGCTGTTACTTTGACCCCTGGTTTAATATCTGCTTCAGCCCGCAAATTCCGAATTGTGCGGATAGTAGCAATTAGCAATTCAAACTGTTCTTCTAAACCTAAATCAATCAAATTTACATCTATCTGAGGATATAGTTGCAATGGTAAAGTTTGCGGCGAATCTGGTGGTTGTTGGGTGAGAGTTTGCCAAATTTCTTCGGTAATATGAGGCATGAAGGGATGAAGCAGTTTTAAAATTCCTTCCAGCACATAGCCGAGGGTTTGCTGTGCTACCCGCCGCGATACTGGATCGGCATCTGCTTGCAATCTAGATTTCACTAGTTCAATATATTGATCGCAGAAATCACCCCAAATGAATTCGTAGAGTCCTTTTGCTGCTTCCCCTAAACCGTAATTATCGATGTAATTAGTGGTTTCTTTGATAACTTGATGATACCGCGAGATGATCCAGCGATCGCTCAATTCTGTGGCTACTGGATTCCCCAATTGTTGCGGCATTTGTCCATCCAAATTCATCATCACAAATCGGGCAGCATTCCACAACTTGTTTGCAAAATTGCGGGATGCCTCTACAGATGCTGATTCATCCTTTTTGCGATCGTATTCTAAGCGGATATCTTGACCAGCGCCAGCCACTTCCTTAATTAGGGTATACCGCAGGGCATCAGTACCATATTTGTCAATTAATAACAATGGGTCAATGCCATTACCTTTGCTCTTTGACATCTTCTGACCTTTTTCATCCAGCACCAAACCATGAATGTAAACTGTTTGGAAAGGCATTTGCCCCGTAAAATGCCCAGCCATCATAGTCATTCTGGCTACCCAGAAAAAGATGATGTCAAAGCCTGTTACCAAAGTGGTAGTTGGGTAATAAGTTGCTAAATCCTGAGTTTGTTCTGGCCAGCCCAAAGTCGAAAATGGCCAGATTCCAGCAGAAAACCAAGTATCTAACACATCTGGGTCTTGTTCTAGCTTGACATTTTCACCAAATTGTGATTTGGCTTTTTCCCAAGCTTCAGTTTCCGATTTCGCTACTACAAACGGCGTATTATCGGTAATTTGCCCATCTGTTTCACTGACAGCGTACCAAGCCGGAATTTGGTGTCCCCACCATAATTGGCGAGAGATGCACCAATCAGTCAGTTTTACTAGCCAATCACGATAAACCTTAGTCCAGCGTTGGGGGACAAACTCTGGAGAAGTTTGCTGGTCGAGGAATTCGAGAGTGTTGTCAGCTAGGGGGCGAATTTTGACGAACCACTGAGTTGAAAGGAGGGGTTCAATAGGTACTTTACCGCGATCGCTGTAGGGAACGGTATGTTTATAATCTTCGATCTTCACCAAAAAGCCATCTGCTTCTAAGCGAGAAACCACATTTTTTCTAGCAACAAAGCGGTCTTGTCCTTGAAACTCCCCAGCATTGGCGTTGAGAGTGCCGTCTTTATTCATAATGTTGATTAACGGCAGATTGTGACGCTTACCCATATCAAAATCGTTCGGGTCATGGGCGGGAGTTATTTTCACGCAACCCGTGCCGAAAGTGGGGTCAACATATTCATCGCCAATGATCGGAATTTCTCGTTGTAGAATTGGCAGAGTTAGAGTTTTACCAATGAGATGTTTGTAGCGATCGTCATTGGGATTAACCGCTACAGCTGTATCGCCCAGCATCGTTTCTGGTCGAGTTGTGGCCACCTCTACAAAACCGGAACCATCGGTGAGGGGATAGCGGAAGTGCCAGAGATTTCCATTCACCTCTTGATTTTCCACTTCTACGTCAGACACAGCCGACTGAGAAGCAGGACACCAGTTAACTAAATATTCACCACGATAAATTAAGCCTTCCTCGTAAAGGCGAGTAAACGCCTCGACAACAGCTTTAGATAAACCCTCATCCAGGGTAAACCTTTCCCGTGACCAGTCCACCGAGACACCCAAGCGTCGTAGCTGATTCAGAATCGTTCCCTCAGACTCCGCCTTCCATTGCCAAGCGCGTTCTAGGAATTTTTCGCGCCCCAATTCGTAGCGAGTCTTACCCTCTTTTTTGAGTTGCTTTTCCAGCATAGTATGCACAGCGATGCTGGCGTGGTCAGTTCCGGGTAGCCACAGGGTATTACGTCCCTGCATCCGGTGGTAGCGCACGAGGGTATCAATCAACGCACTTTCAAAAGCGTGACCCATGTGCAAACTGCCGGTGACATTCGGCGGTGGAATGACGATGCAGTAGGGTTCGCCGCCTTTGTTGGGGTCAGCTTTGTAAACTTGGTTGTCTTCCCAGAATTTTTGCCACTTGGCTTCAGTGGAAAAGGGGTCGTAGAGACTGGGGAGATTCGGAATAGTTGCGGTCATGCTGGGCAAACTAACTATGGAAGGACTCTAATAAATTTTGCCACAGGGTTGGAGAGGGTTTGTTTAGCAATTCTCTAAATCGTCGATATACCCTTAAAAAATCTATCTGGAAATGCGAAATCTATTTTTGACCCTTGTAGTTATCTTGCATAAATTCCGTAACTGACATCTGTATATTCATCCAGAAAGACTCATGAAATTGAAACCAGGTTTATTTCAACTCATAGTGTTCGTTATGACTGTATCGCTACTTGCTTCTTGTGCGACAACCCCAGAAGCAAGACAGTCAGATTGCATCTCCACAACGTCGCCGAACGCTAAACAACAACCCAATAACTGTTCACCCTCATCTAATGGTAGCGGCAGATCGAGTGGTTACTCTGGTGGGAGTAGCATTAGAAGATTTGGTTCTGGTGATTCATCGGAGGTCGGGACTTCCAGAGGTTCTTCTAAGGGTCGTAGTGGTTTTGGTAGTTTCGGTCGCGGTGGTCATGCGGGTGGATAAAAGAGTTATGAATATTTTCAACAGTCCTCAACGAAAGCGTCTATTTCAGTCGATGAAAATGGGTTGGTATAACTTTGCTCCTATTGAAGAAGGAACAGGTATACCTCTGACTGACCAAGAAACACCTTACGCTCTTTATTATTGCCATAAAGTTTTACCGCAGACGATCCAAGAAATCCAGCAAGCATCAGAATTAGTCGGTAGTGTTTTAACCCAAGCATGGGAAATTATCCGCACTCTTGATGAGGATACACTACTTTACTATGGATTTCCGGAAGCTACCATCAAGTTAGTTAAATATGACTTCCTCGCACCATATTGTATGCGTCTTGACTGGTGCTGGAATCAAGAAACGGGGATAAAAAAGGTAGTAGAAACTAATCCCCAAACTCCTAGTTTTTGGTTTGAGTGTACGGACGGCAATAATAAAGTCGCCAGACATTTTGGATTGCAAGAACCAGATTTAGATGCTCAAAAAATCTTAAAAATAACACTCAATCAGCATGTAAATAGAGCCGCATTAAATTTGGGTAAACCAATTACAGACTGTCGCGTAGCATTTACAGCTTTGAATAATGCCGAAGATTTAGGTACTATGCGATGGTTAAGAAATTACTTGGAGTCCAAAAGTACCATTTTACCCTTAGAATATCTTGGCATCAAAGATGGTGAGTATCTATTTGACCAGAGAACAAAAAAACCAATAGATATACTTTTTATGTGGTATCCAGTGGAATGGCTAATCCATGATACTGATGAAAAAGGTGAAAGATTATGGCCGGCTCTAGAGCAACTAATTTTTGAGAATAAAATTGCGATCGCGAACTTTGGTTCTGCCTTTGCACTGCAACCAAAAAGTATATTTGCTCTAATTACAGATTTGGGATATGACTTTTTTTCTGGCAAAGATGCTGGGACAGTTTGGGAATATTTTCCTAAAACATCACTGAGTGCAACAGCAATAGGTAATTCATACTTTGCCAAACCTATTTTAGGAAGAGAAGGTGAAGGAGGATTTGCAGTTAATTCAGGAAATATCTCTGTGCGTAGTAGTAATAATGACCCTTGGTATACACAACAGAATTATGTCTATCAAGAGTTATTAGAATTTCCTAAATTAGAAGTTGATGGCAAGTCAATGACTCAGGTTTGGGGAGCATGGCTATATAACAATGGTAATGACAAATTCATATCTGGAGGTGTAGGAATTCGCCTTTCTGAAGGGGAAATTACAGATAATTTATCTTATTGGTGTCCTATTGGATGCTAATTTTAATAACACCGATAATTAGAGGCAAATATGAAACCTCAAACCACCACCCGTTCCCCCTGGACATACATACCCACCCTCTACTTTGCCTCTGGCATACCTTACATCATCATCAATACAGTTTCCGTAATCTTTTACAAAAAGCTCGGAATAGATAATACTCAAATTGCCTTGTGGACAAGTTTTCTCTATCTACCTTGGGTTATCAAAATGTTTTGGGGCCCAATTGTCGATATTTATTCTACCAAACGTCAATGGATACTTTATACCCAATTTGCGATGTTCGCTTGTTTGGGTTTGATAGCCTTCTCTTTGCAACTGCCAAATTTCTTTTTCATCTCCCTTGCGACATTAACAATAGGAGCATTTATTTCTGCGACTTATGACATTGCCACAGATGGCTTTTATCTGCTGGCTTTATCTCCAGAACAACAAGCCTTATTTGTTGGCATTCGCTCACTGTTTTATAGAATGGCTGTCATTTTTGGGTCTGGAATATTAGTAGTCTTAGCAGGTCAGCTTGAAGTTTCTCTGAACAACATTCCTTTAAGCTGGACTATAACTATTGGTTTCTCAGCTTTAATTTTATCAATTCTGTTTATTTTCCACCGCCTAATTTTACCTTTACCTGAATCAGACAACCAACGACAAATAGAAGCTAGGGAAAATATACCTTTTTGGTCAATCATTAGCTCATATTTTGCTCAAGATAAAATTACAAATATTTTAGCATTTATATTGCTTTATAGACTTGGTGAAGCAATGCTTGTAAAGATAGCCTCTTTATTTTTATTAGATAAACCCGAAGTAGGTGGTTTAGGGCTATCAACATCAGATGTCGGGTTAGTCTATGGTACATTTGGGGTAATATCACTAATCTGTGGAGGAATTTTAGGAGGTTTACTAATTTCTAAATATGGATTAAAAAAATGTTTATTTCCTATGGCTTTAGCATTGAATTTACCTAATATGTTTTATGTGTATATGGCTTACACGAAGCCTTCACTAACATTAGTCTATCCCTTGGTTTCCTTGGAGCAATTTGGCTATGGTTTTGGATTTACAGCTTTTAGTGTTTATTTAATGTATATTTGCCAAGGTGAATATAAAACTTCTCATTTTGCTATCTCTACCGGCTTTATGGCTTTAGGAATGATGTTACCCGGATTAGTTAGTGGTTATCTGCAAAAAGCACTTGGTTATCCATTATTTTTTGTCTTGGTCTGTTTACTCACGATTCCTGGGATGATTGCTCTATTTCTTATTCCTTTAAAAGAAGAACCTAAGCGTCAAGATAGTTAATATTATTATAAATTTATAACAATTATAAATGAGTTATGAAAAATAGGTTTGTAATCGAACCACAGAGGCGCAGAGAACACAGAGAGATAAGAAATAGAAATTTTAACAAAGATTTAGAACTGCTATATGAGTTATGTTTTGGGAATAGATGGCGGTGGTAGCAAGACTGTTTGTGTCTTGATGGATGATTTGCATCTAGTGTTAGGTCGTGGTGAAGCAGGGCCATCTAATTATCAGAGTATAGGTATCGAAGCAACTTTAGAATCTATTCAATTAGCAATTCACAATGCAGTTGAGGCAGCAATAATTACAAATACTGTGAATATCAACGCGATATGTTTGGGTTTAGCAGGTGTAGGTCGTGTAACAGATATCGAAGTAATGAAAGGTTTAGTTAAAGATTTACAGAATAACAAATTGCCTATTACTTGGGCATTACAACCAACGAATATTGTAATTTGTAATGATGCTTTAATTGCTTTAGTTGGTGGAATTGGTCAGCCTGTAGGAATTGTGGTTGGAGCCGGTACTGGTTCGATAGTTTTCGGACGAAATCATCAAGGAGACACCAAACGAGTTGGCGGCTGGGGGTATATTTTAGGAGATGAAGGTAGCGCTTATAAAATTGCGCTCGCAGGCATGAACGCAGCATTAAAATCTTATGATGGACGAGAGATTCCAACGAGTTTGATAGAAGGTTTCAAACAGCATCTTGACTTAAAAAGTATAGAAGATTTAATAGAAGTAGTATATCGCCGAGAATGGGGAGTTAAACAGATAGCTGCTTTAGCACCAGTTGTAGATTTTGCAGCAGCGTCAGGTGATATAGTAGCGAATATGATAATTGATGATGCTGTAAAAGAATTAGTAAAAGCTACATCTACAGTAATTGATGCGATTTTTACTACTGACTCAGTTTTAGAAGTAGTCACAACAGGAAGTGTCTGGCGCGGTAGATGCAATATCCATGAAAGATTTGCAACGTCTCTTGTTAAGAAGTTTCTTAATGTAAAGGTGATATTTCCGAGGTATGAACCTGCTTATGGTGCTGGGTTATTAGCGTTGCAGACAACTCAAAATTGACGCGAAGAAAGCAATAATGGGAATTTTCAGTCTGCAAATATGCGCCCCAAAAAAGTTACTATTTCTGACCAAGCTGCGGTGGTAGCACTAGAATCATAACGATAACCGTCGTCGCGCATGAATGTATGTTCTGCTTCATACAAGAAAACTTGGTGAGGGATGTTAGCATCCTCAATTGCTTTTATTATGGTTTGGCGATCGCTATCTGGTATATGAGGGTCAAGAGTACCGAACACCATTAGCATCTCGCCCTTGATTTCACTTACTCTCTGGATTGTATCGGCTACCTCTTTACCCAGTTTACCACTGGGAATCCCAGTAGGGTAACAGCAGACACAAGCCCGAATTTCATTTTGAAATGCTGCACGGAAAGCTAAATGTCCACCAATACAAAAGCCGAGAGTGCCTATTTTATCTGGACAAACCGCACTCTCTGTTTTCAAAAATTCAATTACAGCAAGGCAATCGGCATCATAATCAGCTACCGAGGTTCGACGCGCATCGTCATTTCCCCGCATCCTTCCCAAATCGTCTGGCTCAATTACTAAACCAACTGGCTCAATTCGGTGAAAAATTTCTGGTGCTGCTACTACATAGCCGTATCCTGCTAAGTAGTTAGCTAGACGAATCATTGCATCACCTAACTGATAAATATCACTGTAGAAGACAATACCAGGGTATTTTCCTGCTGCTTTGGGAGCCGCAACATAAACACGCATTAAGCTGCCATCTACTCTTAACTCAACATTGCGCTTAGTGATTTGCACTTTTTTGTCTCCATGTTCCGCTTGCTGTTATTAAAGCAGCCTACTGCCGTCAGGCATTCATCTGCATTTATAAAATACCCGAAGGTTTTTCCAGAATCAGGATAGGCTACTAACTGTCAATGAAAGAAAGCAATGGCGTTGCATATTTGCGGGATGATTTTGTTAGTTTTGTGAGACGGGCAACATGAGCGTCCCTTGTATATCGGGGCGCTCATGTTGCCCACACTATAAGAATCATGCCTTGATTCAGTAACGCCAAAGCAATAATAGGAGTTTTCAGTTTGCAAATCACCCCACCCTAACCCTCCCCTTATAAAGGGGAGGGAACTAGATTTCCTGTTTCCCCCTTTGTAAGAAGTTATCGGCGAGTTTCGGTTACGTTGATTTTTGAGGGAACTAGATTTCCTGTTTCCCCCCTTTATAAGGGGGGACTAAGGGGGGTAATTCGACTTGTGTGTACACTGTAGCCTTTCAGGAGAGAAGCTTTGAATCTTACTCCCCTTCCCTTGCACTACGGTCTACACACAAGTATGACAGCATAGGTTTCAACTCTTCTAGTTGTTTCGTAGAGTGCGTTATGGAAACGCCAAAATAACAAATGAGTTCGCCAAAATAACAAATGCGTTCGCCGAAATAACAAATCAGTTCGCCGAAATAACAAATCAGTTCGCCGAAATAACAAATCAGTTCGCCGAAATAACAAATGCGTTGGCGATGCCTGCGGTGGGCTACGCCATGATTGCAACAATTTAGCTTTGTCACGCCAGCGTAACGCACTGCAAATCTTTGGTGGATGAAGTGAAGTTTTTCCGACTTGTGTGTATACCGTAGCTTCCCTTGCTCTTAAGGGGCTGGGGGTTAGGTCTGTATTGGACTCAATCTAGAAGCGCTATATATCATTATGTCCAACCACGTCCACTATCTCATAGAACCAGCTACCCCAGAAGATTTGCCTAAAATCATGCATTTTCTCAATTGGTACACAGCCATGTGCTTTAATCGAATGCTCAATCGCACAGGGCACTTTTGGGAGGCGAGATATTATAGCTGTGGGTTTCCACCCACGGATACTAAGCGAGCATTAAATACTCTACGCTACATTCATGGCAATCCCAAAGCTGCTCAAATGCGACGCAGTTTTTTCTACGATTTTAGTAATTACGGCACTTATGATCAATTGACTGTTGATGGATTGACTCAATGGCATCCGGCTTTTCTAGAACTGGGTAAAACTTTAGATGAATGTGCCAAAAAATATCGGGGGTTTTGTCAACGGTATAAACCGAAAGCAAAGCCAGCCAAACTTTCTTGCTGGGGAAGTAAGTTGCTGGCTGGCCATAAAATTAGCCGGAATAAGGGTAAGCACAAATGCTCACCTGGTCAACTGACACTTTTCGCGCGGTGCCAGGTATCGGAATGCCCGCAAGTGGCAGAAGTTTTAAAGAAGTTTGTTCTAGCTAATAGAGCGTTTGACGTAAGTTGCATGAATGAGGTATGATACCTCCCTACCCCCGGAAACGAAAACGAAGACTGACTGACTGACGAAAATAGAACGTTTGAAATTAAATTAATCGATATAATTAGTGGCGCGTTCGTTTAATCGTATAAATTCGCGTCAATAAATAAAAAATTCCCTAAAACGTTCGCGTTAGATGTCGCGTCATCAGCGTCAATCTTTAAGTTAATTCCGTTTCCTGTGGAAGTCTGTCCTCCTGAAAAAGCTTCTTCTTCTTCCGTTTTTAGCTCCTCAAACATCACTAAAACTCCCTCGTAAATCTTTTGTTTCTGTTGCATTTTTTTCAGGCGTAAGGTATTGCTTTTTTCTACTACTACTTTTATTATACAGCATTTTAACGCTTGTTAACTGCTTTCTGACAATATCCTACTTATCCCACTTTTCCCACTTTTTTCTACAGGAATAAAGTTTTTCTTTTTTTAAGCTAAAATGTCGTCCAGAAGCGAGTCTTCTATTACATGAATCCACCCGTTACCTTAGCGACGCTACGCTAGTGAAAACTCACACCGATAATTAATAAAGGGGATAGATGACATTCGCTTATGGCGAAGCACCCATCCCCGAATAGCTGCCCAGATGATCAACCTGGAATCTATAGTCCGGTATCTAATCATCCCAGTATCGGCCGAGATATGTCGATTGTCACTGGGATAGATACTGATTTACGAAATACCTACGAAAAGATAGTTACAAAATTACTTTTGTTCACCCATCGCCAACAGCGCCGTCCCGTAAGCCGCTTCCGTATACACTGACGCTACTACAGGAACTTGCAAATAACGCGCCCTAATCGTAGTCCAAATATCATTCGCCGCGCCACCACCAGCAGTATAAACACGGAGTAATTTGTCTGCGCCCATTTGCTGTAATAATTCATACCCTCGCGCTTCTATGCGGGCAATGCTTTCTAACAACCCATGCAAAAATTCCACTGGGTTATCTGGGCGTGGTGACAAACGTGGCGGTAAATTGGGATCGTTAATCGGAAAGCGATCGCCTACCTTCAATAACGGATAATAATCTAACTCGCTGGCAATTGAAGCATCAATCTCCCGGCTAAGGCTTTCTAACTCAGCATTTGTGAAAAATTGCTTTAGTACTGCACCTCCAGTATTAGAAGCACCACCAGTCAGCCATAAATCCCCTAACCGATGGCTGTAAATCCCATATCTGGCATCTTCTTGCCGGGTACGACTTAACAACTTTAGTACTAACGTTGAACCAAGGGAAGTCACGGCTTCACCAGGTAATTTTGCCCCACTGGCGAGAAAAGCGGCAATACTATCAGTTGTACCTGCACACACATAACAATCACGCCGGAAACCGAATTGATCGGCAATTTCAGGACGCAATTGGGCAATTGGAGTACCAGGAGGTAAAACTTTGGGTAGCTGAATTGGTATTTGCAATTTTTCTAGCCATTCTGGGTATTTCAACTCTTCTACGTCATAACCTAGCTTTAAAGCATTATGATAATCGCTAATCCCCAACTGTCCATGTAGGAGAAACGCCAGCCAATCTGCTTGATGCAGAAAATATCTAGCTTCACTAAAAGAAGGTTGTTGCCTCATCCACAAAAGTTTCGCCAAGCTGGAGGTGGCACTCAACACGGTATGATTAGGGGGTGCTATACTCCTCAAATGCTCTAGCACCAATGATCCCCGCGCATCGTTGTACAAAAGTGGTGTATCTACAGGATTGCCAACAGCATCGACTAGCAAGACAGTGGAAGAAGTACCATTAATTGCGATCGCTTTTATTTCTCGCCGCAATTGATCAGGTATTTGTTCCACCAGCACAAACAAAGTCTCTTGCCAAATTTTTGGCGTAACGACGGCTGGTGAGTCCTTGAATGGATATCGTACCTCAGCTTGAATACAATAGGCTTCCTCGTCAATCACCATGCCCCGTGCGCCAGATGTGCCGAAGTCAATACCCAAATACAAATTCATAATTTTTATAAATTTTTTTAATGGAGAATAAATAAGGACTACTGACTAATAACTGCTTTTGTTGCATCTTGTAACAAGATATTCCCCAATCTTGGCAAAACAAGGAAAAGTAGTAAACGAACTGTTCAAAATCAATTCAGGTTAGGAGGTTTTCAGCCATGCCTATCTTAGATACTCTGTACATTGCTCAGATATCTTCCATCTCAGATACTCAAGTTTACATCGCTTTAGTTGTAGCCTTGATCCCAGGAGTTCTAGCTTGGCGATTAGCCACAGAACTTTACAAATAAGGCTCCGATGTGACACAGTTAAAAAGCTAATAATCCTGGCAGTACGGGGTGCAATTTCCAGACTTTATGGTGTAAAGCCATAAGTATCTAGAAACCTTGCACTTACGTAAGCCAGGTTATTTTTTAACTAGTGCGGCACTTGTAGCTATTTCAAAAAAATGAAGTAATATGACAGCTAAATCAAGCATTCAAGAGTGCTAAGTGCTGTTAGCGGTAGCGCGGCGTTTAGCCCGTGCTGAGTGTCCAAGAAGAAGTAATGAGTAAAAAGTAGTACTTATGAACCTTCCTATTTAAGCCGAGGCACTAGCTACTCTGAACTGATTTGATGCTGAGTGTGATTAGTGATTTTTTTACTCAGCACTCATAACTCAGCACTCAGCACTCTTCTGATAGTGCTTCCCTTCACTAAGCGAGGTTATCTTTTAGCATCATGAACGCGATTCAACCCTCCAGACCCCCGTTACAACCTATACAAAAACGCCGGGTCATTTCTCGACCAAAGCGGCATCTTCGTGAACGTTCTTACAAGGTGATGGCACTGGAAAGCACAGCCAAAATAGCGGTCAATCTTGTGATTACAGCCGTTGCAGCATCTGCCTTGACACAACTCTTGCCTTATCATTGGTTACAGCAAGAAAAATTGCGAGAAATGAGTACTGAAGTCAAGCTGATGGAAGGACATGTCAATGGTTTACAAACGGAATTTAGCCGTAACTTTGATCCCCAAGAAGCTAAAATTATTAGACAACGACAAGGATACCGATTCGATCCTAGCCAGCGTCAGATCGTGTTGATGAATCAAGATCGCCAAGAAGATGAGCAAACAGACTCGTTACCCTAAGACAAATGGCGAATTTAAGATTATTTAGGTTTATTGTGATTCTGGCTACGTATAAACCGGGTGCTAATTCATATTATTGCTAAAAAGTAATGGTTAATAGCTAATTTTTGAATAGCTATGTAGTTATCATTTATTAGTCATTAGCGATACAGCGTCACCAAACTCTAATTCAAAATTAATCAATTATTTTGAATTTTGAATCCCCCAGAAGAACTAATCTACCAATTAGGACGCTGATTGAGATAGTAACTCATCTAGCCGATTTTCAATTTGTAAACGCAAGCGACAACCAGTAATATCCTTATTGTTATCGAGAGAGGGTAGTTGAGTAAGGGCGCGACGATAATCAGCGATCGCACAATTCCAGTCGCCCCAAAGGTGATAAGTCCTGCCGCGCTCAGCCCAGATATGACCTTCTAGTTGACCGAAAAGCAGTGCTAGCTCAAAATTTTCAATTGCCGCCTCGTATTGCCCCAAATCACGCCAGGTAATGCCTCGGTTAATCCACGCGCGGACATGGTGAGGTTTCAAATCAATCGCTTGATCGTAGTCGGCAAGTGCTACTGCTAATTCTCCACAAGCCGCGTAGTAATTTGCCCGGTTATTATAAGCACTAGCCAAATAGGGATTAAGTTTAAGGGCAGTGTTATAGTCGGAAAGCGCTTTTTGCCTTTCGCCACTTTGAAAATAAATTAGCCCCCGGTTGTTGTAATCAACGGCATTGTGGGGGTGGCGGCAGATTAGTTGGGTTAAAAGTGCGATCGCTTCAGTATAATTTCCTTGTTGAGCCAAGCTCAAAGCATAAGAGCGTAAGTCGCTATCCCCGAAAGTACATTTGCTGCGATCGTTTTTCCTCTGCTCTTGAAGTTTATTTGTAGTATTTAGAACATACTTGTATTGGTTACTTTGCTGGTCATCGTCAGCTAAAAATGAGTGAATATTCATCTTTCCCTGCTTGAAATCCCTGCTTTGTTAAATAAAAGTCTAGTTTTTTAACGCTGGTGATTTTACCAGTATGTCTATTCTCAAGGTACTTATGGTTACTTTAAAGCCATCTTAAGACTGAGATTTAAACTACTCACACCAGTAGAAATCTACCCTTTAAATAAACAATTGCTCCTCAAACCTATTCATAGATACTTGATCCCGAAGATGAATTCCAGAAATAGCAGACGTTAATCTTAAAGACTAGTCAAGTAGTGAGAGCGACAACTTGGTAGAATGCCAACAAGCCGTTCATTTAGAGATGAGAAAGAGGAGACGGGGACTGGTGGCAAAGGAAATGAGGGAGATGAGAGAGACAAGGGAAATAATAATCCCCAATCCCCAATCCCCAATGACGGCAGTTGCTCCACTTGGGGAGACCCCTTTGCGCTAGCCTCTCCCTTGGGAGAAGACCGCATGCCTCCCCAATGCCCCATACCCCAATCCCTAAATTCAATTTTTAAGTTTTGAGAAATTTTCCGATGACAACCGCAATTTTCTATCCCAATGCCCCTGATTTAGCAACCGATGATTACATTGTGATCGGCTTGGCAACCTGCTTTGTCAAAGAAGATGGAGAAGTTTATCAAATCGAAGTTATAGAACCGATTCCCTCTGCGGCTTTGGAAGCGCTGTTAAAGGGCATTCCTACCTCCTATAAGCTGGCTCATGCCACAACTTTGGGATCTCTGCTGGATGGCGATTCACCACTGCTACCAGATGGCTTTCCAGAGTCGGCTCAGTTTGGAGAGGAATTTGTGCCACGGGCATTTGCAGCCGCTCGTACCTACAAGCGTCGTGAATCTGCAAAATCCCTGATTCCATTAGGTACAAACTACACTGAATTTAAGTATTCCATTGAGCGGAAACGGGTTTTAAATGCCGCCAGAGTTGTTACCAAAGAAGACAATATTAAACAGCATTCTCACACTCACAAAGTGCTTTAAGTAATTATGCTAAAACTTTACGGTGGCGCTCGTAGTCGAGCGTCAATTGTCCACTGGTATTTAGAGGAATTAGGAATTCCCTACGAATTCGTTAAGCTTGATATGCAGGCGGGTGAACACCTCCAGCCTGCATATTTAGCAATTAACCCATTTGGTAAAGTTCCAGCAATTGTTGATGGGGATTTCCAGCTTTGGGAATCTGGGGCAATTTTGCTATATCTTGCCGATAAATATAGTAAAACTCCACTTTCACCAGAGGAACATGCTGTATTTTCCCAATGGGTGTTGTTTGCAAATGCTACCCTTGGTCCAGGGATTTTTGTGGAAGCAAATCGAGAACGGGAAATGCCCCGCTTGTTGACTCCGTTAAATGAAATTTTCAGTAAGCAACCTTTTTTACTTGGCAATGAGTTCACTGTTGCTGATGTGGCAGTGGGGTCTATTTTGAATTACATTCCCATGATACTGAAGCTAGACCTCAGCCCCTATCCAGCGGTGTTGAACTATATGAAGCAGTTATCTGAGCGTCCGGCATTTCAAAGAAGTATTGGCGGACGGACTTAAAATAATTCGTAATGACGCTCCTGCGGACGCTCGAGTACTCGCTAACGTAATTCGTAATTCGTAATTCGTAATTGAATTTTTAACTACGAATTACGAATCTTTTAACGATAATTTGTAAATTGCAAAGCAACTGGGTAGTCTTCTTGTTTTAGCCGCTGCATGACAACTTGCAAGTCATCTTTAGATTTGGCAGAAACCCGCACGGCATCCCCTTGAATTGAAGCTTGTACCTTTTTGAATTCGTCCCGAATCAATTTGGAAATTTGTTTGGCAATTTCCTGACTGATGCCTTTTTTGAGTTTGATTTCTTGACGCACGCGATTACCACTAGCTGATTCAACCTTGCCAAAATCAAAGATTTTTTGGGAAAGGTTACGCTTGGCGGCTTTTTCTCGGAGAATGGTGTGTACAGAATCTAACGTAAACTCGCTGTCCGTACTAACGTTAATGCTTTCTTCAACTAACTCGACAGTAGTTTCAGTGTCTTTGAGGTCGTAACGACCTTTGATGTCTCGTATAACTTGATCGACAGCGTTAACTAACTCTTGTCGGTCAAAGTCGCTCACAATGTCAAAGGAAAAAGTAGAAGCCATAAAACATTTTGGATTTTAGATTTTGGACTTCGACTTCGCTTAGTCGAACGATTTTGGATTGGGAAAACTCTTCCCCAGTCCCCAGTTTCCATGCCCCAATTAACTAGTAGCTTGGATGATGCTCAAGAAAAAGAGAGTGGCAGAGCTAGAGATGCCAATCGCAAACATCAGCGATCGCAAAAGGGGTATATTCAAAATATAAAAAATCGAGTATAGCAAACGGGCAACCACAAAGGCGATCGCAGCTACTTGGGCTGTAAAAGAATTTACACCAGTCACATAAGCCATCAATGCAGCTGCGGCAAATATCATAAAGGCTTCAAAGGTGTTCTGATGTGCCCAAGTAGCCCGTTGGGCATAAGGTGGCAATTTATCAAACATGGCGCGAGGAGTAGAAAACATTTCATATCCAATACGCGCACGGGCATAAGCTACTAGCAAAAATGGCACGTAAATTAGAACGGCGGCAGCAGCGATCGAGTACAAAAAAATTATCATTACTTATTAGTCGTTGGTTATTAGTCATAAGTCATCAGTCATCAGTCATTAGTCAAATGCAAATGACAAAAGACAAATGACAAATGACTAATCAAAGTAGAAAAGCGTCACAACTTTTCTTTGTTCTTCTGCATCCTGACAAGTTTGTAACAGGGTGCGGCTGTCGTGAAATGCAAAGCAGATTAGTTGCTGGCAACGCGAGACAATTTCCTTGTTGCACAAATAACTAGCTTCAGCAAGAGACAGATTATCATTACTGGGATTTTCGACTAGATGCATTACCTGTTCTAGTTGCTGGCGTGATTCCAAAGGCTGGCGTTCCAGGCTTTGGGGTAGAATCACCGTCAACAAATTTGCATCAGCCCGCGTTGCTCCCTTGATGGCCGCTGAATTTGTACCTGTAGCACCAGAAGTAATGATTCGATTACCCGATAAAACTAGGGCATAAGTCATCATTTCAATAAGATTCTGATGCGTAATCGGCACATGACGAGAACCCAGCAAGGCAATTCTTTTAGAACCCGTTTGCTGGATTGTCGCCAGTTCTTGCGCTAATGTATCGAGGTTAATAAGGTCTGTTGATTGGCTCAAAGATAGACATAATCCGATTAAACGACCCAGATATTTTACCAAACAGCGTGTAGATGCGAGGAAAACTTGAGTTAAACATTACTACTAATTTTCGATTGTTTGGTTTAGTAACCCCACTAGTTGGTTGCACCAGGCTAGCCAATGTGTTTCGTAACTAATCCTATTTAGGAAAGTCAAATACTGAAATTTGCCTGCTTCTGACAGTTCTTGCAGATTCTGAAAGTAACGCTGTTCTAATTGGCGATAGTTCGAGGATTTGGAGCGTTTTGCCAGAAATCCAGTCGATGCACATTTAAAAGCTTAGTAAAGGTTTAATCAAGCCGTTAGTACTGATGGCAGTGTGGGCATTTGGCACGAAACTTATTTCATAAAACCGGGAAGATATAAGGCGATTTATGGCAATATGCCTGTCTTTGGATTAGCTGCTGCAACTAAGCACATCCCAGCTATGGGGCGGAAGGAAAGAGCACGCCGTCCCTTGGGAGGTGACGGCGAACCAGATGTATCCTAGCAATACAGCCTCCTAACTGATAACTGAGCATGGATGCTCTTAATAGTTTGAGTTGATGAATCTAAGACAATGCCGCTGCGGGAGTTAAACCTAGTTTGGATAACAAGCGGTCAATGTCAAAATGCTCGGACATCAACTGACGAATATACTGAACCTTAATCGGCTCGTGGACACGGACTTGACCAAAAGTGCGGTCAACAATTCCGACAGTAGTTAGGGTATCTAAGTCAACAGACAAAATGGGTATTTCTAGTTCTTCAGCGCGACTGAGAATGAACGGTGGGGGTGGTAGTTGCCCAGTGAGAATTAAACATTGGGTAGAAGTTTCCAAAGCCGCTTGCTGAATTTCCACCCGATCGCCTCCTGTCACCACTGCCATATTCCGGCGTTTGCGGAAATATTTCACAGCTGAATTGACATTCATCGCTCCAATTGCCAGACTTTCTACCAACAAATCCATGCGATCGTTACGACAGAGAACATCAGCCTTTAACTGTTTGACTAGTTCGCCAACACTCACACTACGGAGCAAATCGCTGTTTGGCAGCATTGCTAGCACCGGAATACCTTGCTGTTCCAAAAATGGTAGCACGAGAGTTTCAACTGCTTCTAGTTGGGTGACAGGGATATCATTGATCACAGCTCCAATCAAGCGATCGCCCACACGCCTTTTAGCAGCTAACAGTGCCTCAACCGAAAGCAACGATTTATAGCGGGCTACTAACAGCACACCAGCATCCAATACTTCAGCCATTTGCAGTAAAGACAAGTCAAACAAATTGCCTTCGGATAAATCACCAGGCCCCTCCAGTAACACCACATCTCCTTGAGATTTATGTAAATATTGCTGTATTAGGGACTGCTGATAATCGGTTTTGTCTTCCCCCCGTAAGCGCTTTTGCACATTTGGTTCATCCAAAGCCAGCATTGTAGGTGCAATGCGGTTTTCCGGCAAATTGAGGCTAAGAGCGATGAACTGGACATCTTCTTCAATTACGGTTCCACTAGACGAATTGAAAGACGTACCGAGTGGTTTACCGTAAGTAATATCCAGACCTTTTTGCTGTAGCTGATGAGACAAACCCAGAACAGTTGCAGATTTACCGCTGTAATTCTCGGTTGATCCAATCAGCAAATATTTAGGGGATTTTGGCACACATGCACTCCTAATTTCAAAAGTCAGAAGAACCCAGCTAGGTGTTTCCTAATTCTAGTTCCTTCTGGCAAAAGCCTCTCGCTCTCACAAATTAAGCTTTCCCAGAATTACCTTCTGAATCAGCAGGGGCAGGAGAAAGGTTTTCTTTCCTTGTGTCGGCTCTGCTAACCTGTACGCCTACCTTAAAGATTTGTCATAACAAATAGCAAACTAAAAATCTAAGAGCTTCGTTGCTATAGAAGGGTTGGTAGGGTCAAAGAGGATTTGCCACAGATTGAGTGGGTTATCTTTATATGTGTTATTTGATGCAATAGGTAAGTTATGGATATTGAAGAATTGCTGGAAAGGTATGCTGCTGGAGAAAGAAATTTTAGGGAGGTTGATTTGAGTAGCAGCGATTTGACTGGTGTAAATCTCAGTGGTGGCTACACCATTACGTATGAATTAGCACGACAAATAAAGTACTGCGATCGCCTACGTTAAATTGGAAGCGATCGCAGATGAAAAGCCTTCATAAATTTCCTCAAAAACCCAACACCTGCATTGATTTTTCAAGTACTTCTTTGGGGCGAAATGGTTTAGTTAGATATAAGTCTGCACCAACCTCAATTCCTTTTTGTTTATCAAATTCCTGTCCTTTAGCTGTCAAAATTATGATGTAGATGTCAGTCATTTGCAGGTCATGTTTTACAATATGGCAGACTTGCAGACCATTCATTTTCGGCATCATTACATCAAGAAAAACTAGGTTTGGTTTTTCAGTTTTAATAGTTTCGAGAGCTTCTTCTCCATTTCTAGCAGTTAGAAGTTCAACACCCTCATCTTCTAATGCTTCTAAGGCTTGTTCCATCAAAATCAAGATATTGGGTTCATCGTCAACAATTAAAATTTTCTGGGTCATGGGGATTGGTGATTGAGGATTGGGAAGTGGGATTGAGCATTGGGCATTGGGAATTAAAGATTGGGGATTAGAATAATTATTTAACCTGTTACGGACTTTGCTCGATTACCACGCAGTCGAAACTCAGCACAAGTGACTAATGACGGTCTACACGGAAAATAGTGCAATATTTAGGTGCGTTAGCTTACCAGTCCCCAATCTTCAATCCCCACTCCCTAGCAATTACTGTTCTGACAGCATAATAAAAAATACATTTTCCAACTCCTTCTCAAACCGGAGGGTTTTCACCAAATCGGCTTCTTGAGAGAAGATAGAATCGATGATGATCATGTCAGGTTTGGCTGACAGGGCTTGATAAATACATTCTTGCGGATCGGAGGCTTCAATCACGCTGTATCCCTGAGTTTGCAGTACATCTGATAGGGTTTTTAAGGCTGATGCATTTTTATCTACAACCAATACCTTTTTACTAGAAGTGCCTTGGTAAAGCAGTGAGCCAATTTCGTTGAGGAGTTTTTCTGTGTCAATCGGCTTGGTGAGATAGCGATCAATGCCAATATGGTAGCCCCGTTCTTTGTTTTCAATAATCGACAGAATAATGATCGGAATGTCTGCGGTCTGAGGATCGTTTTTAAGAACGGCTGCCACATCGAAGCCGTTGATTTGGGGCATCATCACATCCAAAAGAATCAGATCGGGACGGGCTATTTTGATTTGATGAATTGCATCCATACCGTCTTTTCCTTCGCGAACGTTGTAGCCTTCGTTTTCCAGTTGTTGACGAAGCAGTTCCCGAATATTAGCGTCATCATCTACAACCAAAATGGTTTTACGGTTTTGGTTTAGCACAGCGTTTTTGGTGATGACGTGTTCTTTGAGTTGTTTGACTAGGGTATCCAAATTCAGATTAGCAGTGGTTTTTTGATCGCTGGCGTAGGTGGGAATAATGAACGAAAATATGCTGCCTTTACCTGGTTCACTCTCAACCCAGATTCTACCGCCGTGATGATCGACGATTTGTTTACAGATGGGCAGTCCTAACCCTGTGCCTTTGGGTTTGTCGGTGAGGGTGTCGCCAACTTGGCGGAATTTCTCGAATACCTTCGGCTGGTCTTCAGGTGCAATCCCAATGCCTGTGTCGATGACGCTAATGCAAACACCGTCGTTTCCTTGTTTGACGCGACAGGTGACACAACCAGATTCGGTAAACTTAACGGCATTGGAAATCAGGTTGATTAAAACTTGCAGCAAACGGTTGCGATCGCCTATTATCTGAGGCAGTCCAGGTTCAATCTCGCTGACCAATTGCAAGCAATTGGTTTCAAATAACCCGGCGGTAGAATTGGTTGCCCAATCGAGTAATTCACTGGGATCGAGAGGCTGCATCTGCCATTCCACTTTACCTGCTTCCATCTTGGCGATGTCCAGGACATCGTTAATCAAAGATGTGAGCCGTTCTGCTTCCGAGACAATAATGTTGAGATTGTCAGCCACCCGCTTAATCGTTTTCTGAAGCTTCCGGTCTTCGGTAGAAATCATTGGGAACACATCGGTTTCAAGCTTTTCTTGAATAATCGACGCAAAACCGAGGACAGAAGTCAGTGGCGTCCGTAGTTCATGGGAAACTGTTGAGATGAAGTCGGTCTTCATTTGGTCGATTTCCTTTTCTGCGGTCACATCCCGAATCAGCAGCGCCGAACCGAAGCAGGCAGCGGATTCTGAATCTGTCGTCTTTTTGAAAATAGCGGTTGCCACTGCCTGACCAATGCGTTCCTTGGTGAGTGCAACTTCGGCAGAGAACACTTCTCCAGGATGGGACTGAGTTCGTGCAATTAGGTCTGCTAAACCAGATATCGGTAGTCCTCGGTAATGACCATTAAGGGCGGTGGCTGTCAATCCATACATGGCTAAAAAGGCAGGATTGAAGTGGGTAATTTGTCCTGTGGTGTCTGCCACTAACAAACCATCTGCTAAGTTATCTAAAATGGCATTTAATCCCTGCGCTTCTGCTAGGGTATTTTGCAGGGCAGCTGTGCGATCGACAACTCTGGCTTCCAGTTCTTGATTCAGTTGGCGCAGAGCGATTTCTGCTTGTTTGCGGGCTGTAATATCGGTATTGATTTCTAGCATAGCGCAGGGCTGACCAGATAAATCTCGTTGCAAAGTCCAGCGGCTCTGAACGGTGATCGGTCTGCCATCGCGTGTGATGTGTTCCAGTTCTCCTTCCCAAGTGCCCTCCCGGAGAAACTCTGATAGAATTTCTTCTAAAGGTTTTGAAAAGGTTGATTTTAGAAATGCCTGAATGTATTGGCCTTTCACTTCTTCACGCGTCCAACCGTAGAGCCTTTCGGCACCCTGATTCCAGTGAGAGATTTTGTCACTCATGTCGCGGACGATGATGGCATCGCTGGAATGATTCAACATATCCAATAAACGTTGATTTTCAGCTTCTGCCAGTTTGCGATCGTGAATATCAGTACAGGTGCCAATCCATTCCCGAATACTGCCGTCTTCTTCCAAGACGGGGGCACCACAGACAGAGAAGTAGCGGTATGTGCCATCCTTGCCATGCAGCCGATATTCGGTTTGGTAGATACCTCGGTTTGCCACAGCAGCATTCCAAACTTCTGTGGAGTTGGCACGGTCATCGGGGTGAATTGGATCGATCCAGCCCCAACCTTCAACTTCAGCTTCGCTCTGCCCCGTATAGTCCATCCAGGTGAGCATTTCACTACTTATTCCCAGCCCTTCCGGGGTAGCTCCCCAGACGATCTGTGAAGTAGCAGTTACTAACGAGCGATATCGTTCTTTAAGACGTTGATTTTCAGCTTCTGCCAGCTTGCGCTCGTGAATATCGGTGCAGGTGCCAATCCACTCTCGGACGCTGCCATCTTCTTCTATAACGGGCGCACCCCAGACCCAAAAGTAGCGATAGTTGCCATCCTTGCCACGAATTCGGTATTCAATTTGATACATACTCAGGTTTGCCACGGCAGCACTCCAGACTTCTCCGGTGTAGGCGCGATCGTCAGGATGAACGGCATCAATCCAGCCCCCATTTTCCGCTTCAGCTAGAGTTTGACCTGTATAAGCTATCCAGCTTGCCAGTTCAAAGCAAATTCCTTCTGGTGTGCTTACCCAAACAATTTGTGTATTAGCAGTTACCAGAGAGCGGTATCGGGCTTCACTCTGTTTCAGGATTTGTTCATGATGTTGGCGTTCCTGCTGAACGCGTCGAAGGTCGCTCATATCCTCCACGCTAGACCAGATCAGCTGCTCTCCATCTTTCTCAATCATCAGTCCAGAGATCCTGACCGGAACCAGATGCCCATCTTTGTGGATTAACTCCTTCTCATAAGGGCTATAGCGACCAGTTTGTTCTAGGTTCTCTAGCGTAGCTTGGTCGGCGATCGCATAGTTTTCAGGAGTAATCTGGTGATAGTTAAGATTCAAGGTTTCTGGAACAGTGCGCCCCAAAATCGCAGCATAGGCGGGGTTGATGTTAATTAGTGTCCCATCTGTTCGGCATAGTACTAGCCCAACAGGACATAGTTCAAATAGCTGACTGTTGGATTCATCAAGTTGTTTAAACATGGTTGAGGTTTCTTTAGTGGCGTGTTTGAGTAGGGTTAGAACAACAGAACCAAGACAACAAAGTGGCGTAAAGCTTTAACGAAATTGGGTGGTGTTGAAACATCTGGTAAATTTGATCGGGTGATGCACCTTCTACAGCTGGACTGTGCTGCGAAAGTCGCTGGATCAATTGAGTGTGGCGGATCAGCAAATCCGTTGGTTTGAGCATTGGGGCTGTTGATGGAATGAAGCCGTCGGCATCGAAGGTGGAGGATAATTCGGTTGTAGGAACTGGCGACTCAGAAGTGCTATTTTGTTCTTCAGCAGCGTCTGCCAATGCACAATTGACTGGAATCTGAATCCAGAATTCTGTGCCTTCACCCGGTTGAGAACGACACTTAAGCATTCCCCGATGTTTGTTTACAACAATTTGGTAGCTGATTGCCATGCCTAACCCGGTTCCCTTGCCAACATCTTTCGTGGTGAAGAAGGGATCGTAAATGCGACGGATTACTTCCTCCTTCATACCTGGACCGTTGTCGGCAATACGAATCACAACCCACTGGTTGTCGAGGAATTCAGTACGAATGGTGATTTGCCCCGTAGGGAGAGATATTTCTTCATTGCCCATTCCCTCCTCTAGAGCATCAATGGCATTTGCCAGGATGTTCATAAATACCTGATTCAACTGTCCGGGGTAGCATTCTATCAAGGGAAGTTTGGCATAGTCTTTAACAATTTCAATTTTCGGTCGGCGAATAGCCGCTTTCAGGCGATGGTGAAGAATCATCAGCGTCCCATCAATGCCATCGTGGATGTTGACGGCTTTCATTTCTGCTTCGTCATGGCGGGAGAAGTTTTTCAGGGATTGGACAATTTCTACGATGCGACCTGTGCCTAGTTTCATCGAATCTAGCAGTTTGGGGAGATCCTGCATGATAAATTCCAGGTCTATATTGTCTAACTCTGATTCCAGTTCTGGAGGAGCAACAGGTAGGAATTTCTGATACTTTTCTAATAGGTGCAACAAATCTTGGGCGTATTCGGCAACATACCTTAAATTGCCGTAAATAAAATTAACCGGGTTGTTGATTTCGTGGGCAACTCCGGCAATGAGTTGTCCTAGACTGGACATTTTTTCGCTTTGGATCAATTTAGTTTGGGCCAATTGCAACTCATGGAGAGCTTGCTGAAGCTTCTGTGTTTGGGCTTTTGCCTGGACGGCTGCTTGAGTGCTTTGCTCGTAAAGCACAGCTTTGTCAATGGCGATCGCTGTTTGAGAGGCAAAGATACTTACCAGTTTCAGGTGTTCAGCCTTGTATGAGTCAGTTTTGGCCGTTCCAATAGCGATCGCTCCCAGTACCCGCTCTTTGGCTCGTAACGGTACACAAATCATCGCACTAACCTTTTTTTGCCCCTCTAATCGCGGATCGGCTTGCACATCATTGACGAGTTCTGCCCGGTTGGATTGCACAATGTTGCCGATAATTCCCTTACCCGGTTCTGGCTGATTGTGGTCAAAAAACACTCCGAATTCGGCAATAATTTCAAACGCAGTTGCATCTGGACTCAAAAGCAGAATCATCCCCGCAGATGATTCAATTAATTGACTCAATTCTTGAAGCACAAGTTGGGCAATCTGTCGCGTATCTAAACTTGTTGTCAGTTGAGTCGAGATATCGTCAAACAAATCAATTTCCTGATATCGCTCTAGCAATTCTTTGGCGAGTACTTTCTTTTCAGCTTCCTGCTTTGCCAGAAATGAGAGCAAATTTGCAAGTAGAGTTGCCTGTTCTTGCCCAACAACCCAACCGATGATTTCTCCTGAAACCTCGATTGGATATCGATTTTCTCCAGTTTGCTCCCCAATGCTAATCAGTTTTGTGCCGTCTACCAGTTCAACATCAATCGCGATGTTGAACTGGTAGACTAAGTTATGAATAAGAGATGGCAACTCTTTTTTGTTGAGCATCTTTCTGAGGCTAACTGCGGGCATGAAACACCTCATCTAGAGCAGATTGCAAATTTTTAGCAATCAGTGTTGATTCGTTGGCGTAGTCTCTCAAAGAGACACCTACACTGTATTGCAATTCACCCCTTTGCATAAGCAAGCTACGCCTAGCATCTCCCGAAAAGAAAGGAATTGTCATAAAAATCTAGGGATATAATATATTTACTAATTAAGACTAGTTTTCCCAAAAACATTAGTGATATAACAGTGAAGTCGAGCGGTAGTGAATACCTTTAAACTCTGTACCAGAGGCATTCTTACGTTCTTATAACTCGCTTACTGTTTGAATTCTAGAATAACTATAAGTAAAAATTTTTTAATTAGATAAAAGCATAGATTTAAATCTATGGTAAATTCATGTTTCTTGTCGCTACTCCTCATAAATTGGGAATTAGCTTTATGAGTATATTAGGTGAGCGCATTTATGAGAGTAGAATAATTTTCTTAAGTCTACTAAAAGAAGCTGCGATCGCAGCTTCTTTTAGTAATTTTAAAAAGTATTTATGTAAGCGCTAATTTTAGTTATATCCGAGAATCACGAAAACGAAGTCTGAGTAATCGCAGCCAGCGTAACCACATTTGTGCTGGTTGTTCAAAGAAGGTGAAAATATCGCCGAAACCTAAATTAGTTTTGTGATGATGTAACCAGTGTCTCTCAGGAGTGGTAATAAATAGAATTTGACATAAAATATTTACAGGCTTTGGAGTTTGCCAACCCAGTACACTTATGTGTCTCCACCATACATGAAACTGACCAAACAGTAATCCAGAGATAACGCCAATCGGAGAGAAAGACCACAAGACTACTGCTACAAGTACATAAGGTAAAGCTCCCAAGATCCCATCTAAAAGAACTTGGGGATTAAAAGTCAAAATAGCGTAGTGGCGGAAGTCTTTCTTCCAGGAGTGGTGCGTTTTTAAATGAAGGCTACCAAAAACGTGCTCGGGTACGTGATAAAAGAATGTAGATAAAAAATCGCCAAAAAACAATAATAACCAAGCAACAGCGATAGCCTCAAGCATTTGTACTCCTCAAGAATAGTTAAGAAAACTCCACAGAAAATATGCAAATGTCATGCTGTGGACGTAGACCCCAATACGGTTCGGATAAGCATTTTGAACTCAGAATTACCTTTGGGGAAAAGGTTAAGGGTTAAAGATTTTTCTTCCCCTTTCCCCTTTAAGCGAATCGTATTAGGACATAGACACCTAGTTTTCCGCCATTCAAGCAGGATCTGTGCGTCTCATGTGCCTACACTCCGGGTAATTTGGCTCGGAGTATATGTAATTAGGTCAGTTGCAGTTTCTATGAATCTCCGATCCTTAATGCACTAATCAGCAACTCGTAAGAACCTCCAATTTGACTTTTAGCTCTGGGTTAATGGTATTGATACCCCTAAAACCCGATTGAAATACAGTATTTTACCATAGTTACTACACAATCTTCTTACTAAGGCATACAGCGTAAGCAAAGGTTGAGTTAAACTTAGTACAAATTTAGGTTAAGGCTCTCTGCAATATTGTTAATTCCAAATTAATTACAATTAAGCTTCAAGTATGACTCTAATTAGAATAGTATAAATAGATATTCTGCCAATATTCATTCAGTTATTGATGTGAATTAAGCAGTTTTACAACTTAATTTAAATGCTGTAAAAGTTGGATAATCTAGAATTAACTAGATGCCATAGATATTTTTTGTAAATCGAGTAATAATATCGCTCTAAACCTGCACTTTCAATGATGAATGAATATTGAATAGACAGGGATATTTTTATAATTTATCTTTATTTGCCAAGTGCGCTGTAATTCGCTAACTCTAGACTATTCGCTCGCTCTTGTTGTAGACACTGGCGACTTTATGTGTCGCCCTTGTCCTGTGGTTGCTGCTGCACATAGCTTGCTACGCGCAGTAAACGTGTAGGTATGAGATTACAGTCTAAGCTAAAAGGGATAAAAAATTAAATGATAAAGTACCAAATATTGATTATTCCTCTATCATTTCTAGACAAGTTAGTAAATCAGTAAAGCACATCTGCAATATTTATTTACAACGTGTCCTATTGAAAGGGTATGTCAGTATATCCAAAATTTAGGTTACTTTCCAGTTGGAAGGTAAAATCAGGATTTGAAGTTATGATTACACGATTTATCTGTTTCAGTATGAACAAAAAATGGGCAGTCAAGCGAATTACTATAAACCTGGCATCAAATGAAGCCAAAAACCTTGAAAAATATTGTGAACAGACAGGCAGGCCAGCAACAGATGTAATTAGAGAACTTATTCGAGCCTTGCCACTGACGAAATAAAAGTAGATTTGCGAACAATTTTACCTTGGTTCATTTTCAAGATATAAGCATTAGATATTTGGTTTAATTGGAGGTCTTAAATTAAGAGTTAGTAATTTTTTGCGATGATTGAGAGGAATGTAAAAATTTAGTTTCTGGCGTGCTGCACCCATTTACGACGGGCGCAACGCGCCGAAAACAAGATGACACGAGATCGCTATTATTGAGTTGCACAACGAGGAGTGAGAGAATATTTTTTTGGTTCTGTGACTATCCTTATTCTGTGGTCATCTTCGTCATAAAATAATCTCTAGCCCATATTGTTCCAAATTTTCGCAACAAACAACAGCATTGAGGTAGCAAATATACAGTCGTCAGGATCTAATCTATGATTACTGCTCTTGCAATTACTCACGTCAAAGTCAAATTGGAAACCTTTATCCAAATCTACAACGCCTTCTACTTAAGCTATAACTCTTCTGGACTGGCGCTTTTCAGACTTGGCGTCAACGTTCAACAGGTCAAGGCAAAGCTTGAATGAGTTCTCGAATTACGTCTATTGGTAGTTTGCCTGTCTGTTCACAATACTTTTCAAGGTTTTGGGCTTCATCTGATGCCAAGTTTATAGTGATTCGCTTAAGCGCTCTTTTTTGACTGGAGGTTGTCAAACGGGAAAATTTAAGTGCAGCAGTTTTATTCATTGATTGATAAGCTAGACATATACAAACTTTCCTTATCAAGATTGCCAATTCTGAGCTGTCTTTACCAGTGAAAATCGAGATTTTGAGATTGAACTTAAGCTTTACGCCCCAAAAGTATTACGGTAATTACGAGGTATTGAATAACACATATATAGTAATTCTCCCATTAGCAAGTGCAATAAATAAACTTTCGGCTGAAGAGATGATATTAGCAATGTCCTACAGCCCAGGTAGCCTTTTGAGCAGCAGCGTTGAATTGCTGAGGCGATTGTTCTAGAACGTAACTTTTATTACCTAGTATGTTGGTATATCCTTATTTTAAATACCTGCAACATAAGATTATTCGTTTGTTATGGTTATTACCCCATATCCATAGCAACCTAGTAGATAATTCCTTTTAATAAAAAGTGATTAAACGAACAGTGAGTTAATACATGACTTTACAGAATTGGAGACGTAAGCGTGGCGTTGCACTTACTACTAAGGGTTTACAAAAAATTAAAGAAGCAAAGCATCAGTCAGAAGCAAAAGAAAATTTTGGAAATCGGTATACTCTTGAAGAAATGAGTGTACGTTCTGGTTTATATTCTGCCACCATTTCGAAAGTATTGAATCGGGAAGGAGGAGTTGACAAACAGACTATTGAGAAGCTTTTTTCAGTTTTTAACTTAAAAATAGATAAAAGTGACTATTCAAGCTCAAATACTCGTCTAGATTGGGGAGAAGCTATCTTTAACTCAACTTTTTATGGGCGTCTAGAAGAACTGATTACACTAGAGCAATGGATTCTCAATGAACACTGCCAATTGGTTGCACTATTGGGAATAGGAGGTATTGGAAAAACAGCACTGTCTGTAAAGCTTGCTCAAAAAATTCAGGACAACTTTGAGTATGTGATCTGGCGATCGCTACGAGAAGCACCGCCTGTTAGAATTATTCTGGGTAACTTAATCCAATTTCTATCTGACGAACAGGAAACAGAAAGTAACTTACCAGAAAGTTTTAGCGATCGGGTATCACGACTACTCTATTATTTACAAAATAATCGCTGTTTAGTGATCCTTGATAATGCAGAATCAATTCTCCGCAGTGGTAGCCGCGCCGGACTTTATCGAGAAGGGTATGAGGAATATGGTGAGCTTTTAAGACGGGTGGGAGAAGCAACTCACCAAAGCTGCTTAGTGCTGACTAGTCGTGAAAAACCCAGAGAAATAGCCTTCTTAGAAGGACAAGCACTACCTGTTCGTTCATTACCACTGAGTGGATTGAAGGTGGCGGAAGGGCAAGAAATTTTAAAATTCAAGGGACTATCGGCGGCAGAAGATGAATGGAAAGTAATGATTGAACGTTACGCAGGCAATCCATTAGCCTTAAAGATAGTTGCCACGACTATTGAAGATGTTTTTGATGGTAATGTGACTGGGTTTTTACAACAAGACACAGCTGTTTTTGGAGACATTCGCGATATCTTAGAGCAACAGTTTGAACGCTTGTCAGATTTAGAAAAGGAAATAATGTATTGGCTAGCGATTAATCGTGAGCCAATGGCGCTTCCAGAATTGCGAGATGACATTATATCACAAGTACCGCAAGCAAAATTAATGGAGGCTGTGGAATCTCTGGTAAGGCGATCGCTAATCGAGAAGACATCTCTACGAGACGCTGCGCGAACGCTAATGCCAACGCCGACGCTGATTGAGAAAAGTGCAGCCTTCTTCACATTTCAGCCTGTGGTCATGGAGTATATAACTAGTAGATTAATAGAACAGGTCTGTGAAGAGATTGTCACTCAGAATATTCATTTGTTTAGGTGTCATGCTTTGATGAAGGCGACGGCTAAAGACTATGTTAAGGATACTCAAGTTCGTCTTATCATCAAACCAGTTATAGATGGCTTATTTCATGGCTTAAGAAGTAAAAGAAAAATTGAAAATCAGTTAATTCAAATTCTTACAAAACTGCAAGAAGAATCTCCTTTAGAACCAGGGTATACGGCTGGCAATATTCTCAATCTGCTCTCTCATATACAAACTGATGTCAGTGGCTATGATTTTTCTCACCTAACTGTTTGGCAAGCAGATCTACGCAACGTAAATTTACGCAATGTAAATTTCACTTACGCCAATCTAGCTAAGTCTGTATTTGTTGAAACCCTGGGAGGAATTCATTCGGTAGCATTTAGCCCTAATGGAAAACTCTTGGCTACGGGAGATACTAGTGGTGAGATTCGCCTGTATCAGGTTGCGGATGGAAAACAATTGCTTATCGTCAAGGGGCACACAGGTTTTATCTGGCCAGTAGCTTTTAGTCCCGATGGTCATATTTTTGCTAGTGGCGGTGATGACCAAAAGGTCAAGCTATGGGATACTAATACGGGGCAATGCCTTGCAAATTTGCAAGGTCATAGTGGTGGGATCTGGTCAATTGCTTTCAGTCCAGATGGTCACCTGCTTGCAAGTAGCAGTGAAGACCATACCGTGAAGCTGTGGGATACTAGGAGCGCGGAATGCCTTAAAACTCTGCGGGGACATAGTAATCGCGTTACATCAGTCGCCTTCAGTACTCAAGGTACTATGCTTGCTAGTGGCAGTGACGATCAAACTGTGAAGTTGTGGGATACTAGCAGCGGTCAATGCCTCAAAACTATGCAGGTTGAGAATAGTGGAAGTAAATCAGTTGCTTTTAGCCCGGATTGTCAAACTCTAGCCAGTGGCTGTCATAACCAAATTGTCAGGCTATTTGATGTCAGTACAGGTCAATGCTTTCAGACTTTGTATGGTCATACTGATTGCGTAAATTCTGTTGCCTTCAGTTATGATGGTCAGATGCTGGCAAGTAGCAGTGATGATCAAACGGTGAAACTCTGGGATACAAGTACTGGTCGCTGCCTTACCACTCTACACGGACATAATAGCAGGGTTTGGTCAGTCGCGTTTAGTCCAGAAGGTAAGACGCTTATAAGTGGCAGCGATGACCAAACTGTAAAGTTATGGGATGTCAGTATTGGTCAATGCCTTAAGACCTTTCAGGGTTATTGTAATGGTATCTGGTCAGTAGCCTTCAGTCCTCAAGGTACTACACTTGCTAGTGGCAATAATGACCAAATGGTCAGGTTATGGGATGTTAATACTGGTCAGTGCCTCAAAACTTTGCGAGGACATAGTAATCGGGTCACATCAGTAGCCTTCAGTCCTCAAGGTACTATACTTGCCAGTGGCAGTGAGGATCAAACAGTGAAGTTGTGGGATACTAACACTGGCGAATGTCTCAAAATTTTGCTGGGACATAGTAATCGGGTTACATCAGTTGCATTCAGTCCCCAAGGTAGTATGCTTGCCAGTAGCAGTGAAGACCAAACAGTGAAATTGTGGGATACTAAGACCTGGCAATGCCTCAAAACCTTACAAGGTCACACTCATTGGGTATGGGCAGTCGCTTTTAGCCAGGACGGTGAGATTCTGGCCAGTGTTAGTAATGACCAAACAGTAAGGCTTTGGAATGTCAGCACTGGTCGTTGCCTTCAAATTATGTACGGTCATACTGACTGGATTTGGTCAGTCGCCTTAAGTCCTGATGGTAATACAGTGGCGAGTGGCAGCTTTGACCAAACGGTAAAACTCTGGGATGTCAGCACAGGTAAATGTCTTGGAACTTTATATGGGCATACTAGTGGCGTATACACAGTTGCCTTTCTGGATAATTGCACGCTTGCAAGTGGCAGCGGCGATCAAATGGTTAAGCTATGGGATCTTAACACAAGCAGTTGCGTAAAAACTTTGTTAGCACATACCAAGTTAGTCTGGTCAGTAGCCTTTAGTCCCGATGCTCAAACCCTAGTTAGTAGTAGTCAAGATGATACGATTAAGCTTTGGAATGTCAAGACAGGTGAGTGCCTGAAAACTTTGAAAAGCTATAGACCCTACGAAGCTATGAATATTACTAAAGCGACAGGTTTAACTGAGGCTCAAAAAATTACTCTGAAAGATTTAGGGGCGGTTGAGAAACAGGAGTAGAGCACACTTACTGCGCGGTATATCCCCCATCAATTATCATATTATGCCCTGTAACAAACGAAGCTACGTCTGAACACAACCATACCACAGCTTCTGCAACCTCCTCTGGCTTGCCAATACGTCCTACAGGATGCCCAGCTGCAACTTGAGCGAGTAGGTCTGTGGGCACATTGGCTAACATATCGGTTTCAATACTACCGGGACTTACAATATTAAGTCGGATGCCAGATTTAGCGTATTCTATTGCCGCTGCTCGGGTTAAGGCAATAACTCCACCTTTAGTGGCACTATAGGCGGCAGTACCTGCGGCACCTATCACACCACCAACTGAAGCAACGTTTACAATTGCACCGCCCTCTTGTTTGAGCATCGTGCTAATCTCGTACTTGAGGCAGAGCCACATTCCTTTGAGATTTACGTCAAACATTTGGTTCCATTCTTCTTCTGGCATTTCAATGAGTGGTTTGAAAATTGCGCGTCCGGCATTGTTACAAGCGCAGTCCAAACGACCATAAGTATCCACTGTCTTGTTAACCAACGCTTCCACTTCAGTTGCCCTTGATACATCGGTTTGAATGAAAATAGCCTCTCCTCCTGCCTCTTGTATGCGTCGTACAGTCTCCTCCCCCTCGGCAATTCGACGGCTGGCAGCTACAACCTTTGCTCCAACACGTGCAAATGCGATCGCTGTTGCCCGACCAATGCCTGATGAAGCCCCAGTAACTAATGCTACTTTTCCATCAAATTGACCTGTCATGGATGTAACTTTCCCTCTAAATTGCTTTGTTCTGCATTAACTGATAACGGCGTTGCAGTGCCGAAACTGCACCAAAAGCACTCAAAGCCAACACTCCTAACCCATTAGAAGGTTCAGGGACAGAAACTGGCTTCAGTACTGAAAACGCAGATTCTCCAATAAGCCGATGAGCTGCGGCTGTAGGATGAACTGGGTCCCAAAATAAAAATTCGTCTGGATTACAGGCGACTGGTTGGGTGGGCAAATTTAAGGGCACTACTGATAAGTCTTGTATGCAATAGTTGATAGCATTTGTCAGACCGAATTCCTTTGGTTCGGCTATTATCCTCCTAAATAAGTCATTAACATTGAAAGAAATAATGTTGACATCAGGGTCTAGTTGCTGGTTCAAAAAGTTGATGGTCGCGTTTAAGCCAGAATTATGTGCATTGGTCAATGTACTGAATAAGCTGGGTATTTGACTATTGAAGTTCGCAACTGGAAACTTTCCCAAATCTGGCTGGTTAACTACCATAATATCTTGAGCGCCTATGGCAGCAAGCGATGTGACTGCTGCTGATATATTTGCAACTGCTTGATTGGGGTTCGGAACACCCCCGGCAAAGTAACTGAAGTAATCATTAGCACCAGCCCACACAATATAGAGGGCGTTGGGATTAGCAGACGGATTTTCTGCTGTAAAGCTAGCGATTTGCCGTTGTAATCCGGGGAACTCAGGAACGCTAATGTTATCGACTCCGGTGGTAGCTCCTCCAAAGGCAAAGTTGGTGCGAGGATTGAAAGATAATCCGAAGTCTTGTGCCAGATATTCTACCCAAACTGGACCATTGGAAAAACGTCCATCAAAGTATTTTGGACTTGGGGGAAAGGTTCTATTTGTGGCATTGAATGCATTTCCCGTATCAGAAAAGCTGTCACCAAAGACATAAATATCCTCATAATTCTGTGCAGCTAAGATTTGAAGCGGAAACATAAAAGACAACAAGAAAAATCCTGTTGTCAGAATTGTTTTTTTCATTTAACCACTAACTATGCTTTAAATAATGGTGGATATCTTAGCAAGGAATGATACTTCTAGTTTCGGAATTTTTCACTGTCGAATCAGTTTCATTGACCGGAACAGGGCCTAGCACCACGTCGCCCCAGCGGATCACGCTTGCAGAGGCAGAACTGGCTGCACCAAAGCCATAGATCAAAACCAAGTCATTTTCGCGAATTTTGCCTAGTTGAGCAGCGTGGTACAAATTAGCTATAGTTAGTGCTGGCCCAATGTTTGCATAAAGTGGGTAGACATTAATTGTCCGCTCTGGACGAATGCCCAGTACACGTGTACAGAAGCTTGCAAACCAAGCAGAGGCTGTGTTGAAAATAAAAAAATTAATTTCCTTCAAGGTTATACCAGCAGCAGAAAGAGCGCCTTCGCAACAAGTACGGAGAAGACTTGCGGCTGTTTCGCTGATCGCCTTGTTTGTACCTTTGGCCACCTGCATACGGAGCTGATGCTTGCCCTGTTCATTCTCCATAAGTTTAAAAAAGAATTGGTCGCACAAAATGCTGGTGTTAACAGTTTTTGTGCCCAGGATACCCTGATTCGGTTTGAGCGAACTAACTACAAAAGCTCCGGCACCGTCGCTAAAAAACCATGAGAGGGTATCATCTTCATCAAAAAAGCGAGAGTAAGTACATGATATTACCACTAGCGCATTGCGGTACCCTCCAGCTTGTACCAAGGCACAGGCAGTTTGAAGGGAAACTGGGGTACTGGCACATGTTGCATCGAGATTCCACGCGCCACACTGTAGTCCCAGTTCACGAGCAAGGAAGGCAGCATTGCCAAATCCAATTTGTTCAGGTAAGAACGAGGCGACGAGCAAGATATCTACATCGTCGATAGAAAGCTTTGCTGCCTTGAGAGCATCTTTTGCTGCACGATACTCCAGCGTCAGCGACGACTCACTTGGACTTAGCAACCGCCTCTCAACGGTGCCGCGAAAAGGGTCTGACAGATAGGGCATCATCTCTAATTCAAACTCGTTGCTGGGTATACCTCCTGCGAACGAGAACATCTTTGCTAAACTTTTTTGTTCAGCCTGAGTTACTAGCTCAGGGTATTTTTCTATGTAATAATCATTTCTACGTATAACGCTTGGAAAGCTCACGGCGAGTGAGCTAATACCTACTGGGGGATGCACCATATGCAATTACCTGGTTAATTTAAGTCTTAGCGCCCTGCGAAATTAGACTCTGATTGCGACTTTCGGAGGGTGGTATCTGAGTGGGGTCGATGAGTACGTCAACTACAAGTGGACTGCTCACTGCCATTGCTTTCTCCAGTGCAACTTGGATGTCGGATTCCTTTTCAACACGTATACCATCAGCTCCCATACCTTTGGCAATCTCAACAAAATTCGTTGGCGTAATCTTCGCATCCATTCCCTTGAAATTCAGCAGCGTTAATCCCTGATCACACATGTTGTAGTACGAGTCGTTAAGTACAATCCAGACAGCAGGAATCTGGTGTTGCACAGCTGTGCTTATCTCGTTATTCATAAGCATGGCACCATCTCCGACAATTGCGACAGCCTTGCCATTTCTTGCCAGTGCCGTACCTACAACGCCCGTAACGAAATGCCCCATAGACCCGAAGCCAGTGCTAACCCGAAAGCGGCCTGGTTTAGTAAATCGCAGATGGTGAATTCCCCAGGCAAAGGAGTTACCCGATTCAGCCATCACTACTGCATCGCTTCCTTCAACAATCACCTGTTGAATCGCATCCATAAGTACTTTGGGTCGCACTAAACTGCCTGTACATGGCTTGATTAAATCAAGTTCAGGCCGAGGCAGCGTTACTGTTGTTGGGCGACTATTACTTTCAGAAAAATGCTTCAACAGCTCCTTTATGAACACTTTTATGTCAGACTGGATAGCAAACGTCTTCGCATCTGGATATGCTGCTCCTGGGACATCTCGGTCAATGTCAATATGCAAAAATCCCCGCTCAGGAATCATTGTAGGGTTCCAGAACGATGTAAACTCACCAAGGCGCGTTCCCAGAACCAAAGTATGCAAAGGATAGTACTCTTGCATATATGTCAAAACAGACTTGTGTCCAGCAAAGCCCGTGACTCCTACAAATTGTGGATGATCTTCGGGAAAAATCCCCTTACCACGCGGCGAACACATTACTGCAGCCCCTGTTCTTTCTGCTAGCAGGCGAATCTCTTCGGCAGCATCACGCGCACCGAAGCCAACCCAGATGGCAAAGGGCCCTTCAGACAGTAACCGGACACATTCTGCAATTGTTTCTTCACTTGCTGTAGCAACAGCATGAGACAGAGTTACTCGTGGCAACGAAGTTGTTAGTGAACTTGTCTGGATATTTGTAGGGATACTTAGATACGCGACGAATCCTCCTGGTTGTGCTAGCCCGAGGGCAAGCCTTCGAGAAATCTCTGTGAGTTCATCGCTATATTCGAGATTAGTTGCGTAATGGAATATTTGCCCTGAAGTAAAAATACTTGTGCTGGGCATAGTGTATGCGCTGGTTTCCTGGAAAGCCCAACGTCCCCGCTGTGGTGCTGAGGTTGAAGCTGACACAAGAATTACCTTAGCGCCCTCCCAACGAGCAGCTAATAGACCTGTCAAAGCGTTGGTGATCCCTGGACCAGTTGTAGTGAATACCACAACCGGGCGATCGCTAGCAAAATACGCCTCAATGGCTGCAAAAGCTGCTCCAGCTTCATGACGAAAGTGCAACACCTGGATGGAACTTTGATGTAATGCAGCCCATACTGGGGCGATCGCACCTCCCGAAACACCAAAGGCATACTGTACTCCCATATCTTCCAGGATTTTTACCACTGCCTTCGCTATCGAAAAAGTTTCGGATGGCTTGCTATGAGATGCCTGTTTACTTGAATTTAATTGTTTAGTGGTATTTGCTTGTGTATCCTGAAATTTAACATCCATACAAACTATACTTAGGAATAATTTCCTTTCTGGAATAACTATTATCCCACACCTATAAACTTAGTAATATTGTAATATCAATGTAATATGAATTTGCTTGGATAACGCCCATACAACTTCGGTTAGCACTGGTATCTAACGTAGGTATAAGGTAAAACCACCTTGGCGATTCACTTTGCCAATCTTTGAACAACCTATAAGTTCCGCGTTGCCCTGATATAAAAAAATGTTCAGAGACTTCAAGAACAGTGGATGTGGCGATGCCTGCGGTGGTCACTGACTTGTACTGAGCGCAGTCGAAGTAGCTTTGTCGTACCACTTGCCTACGGCACGCTCCGTGAACGTGGAAGCAAGCTAGGCGTAGCGTCTCGTAGAGAAGTGCGGACTGCGCCAACGCAGATGGGTTCACCTGTCTTTTGGTCTGTGAAAACTGAACACTATTAATCAAGCTCTGGAGTATAAAAAGGTGATTGACTTAAATAAGTATAAGGCTTTAACTTTCGATTGTTACGGAACCCTAATTGATTGGGAGAATGGCATCTTAGGAGTGCTAAAGCCACTTCTGCTGGCACACAACATTAATTTGGATGACAAGCAAATTCTCAATATTTTTGCTGAATTTGAAGCAGAACTGGAAAAAGGAGAATATATCAAATATCGAGAAGTTTTGAAAACAGTAGTTCAGAAATTAGGTGAACGATTTGGTTTTGAGCCAACTGCTGAGGAACTAAATTCACTTGCCGATTCGATTCAGCATTGGCTGCCTTTCCCCGATACAGTGGAGGCACTTAGAACTTTAAAGCAAAAGTTTAAGCTGGTAATTATCTCAAATGTAGATGACGATCTCTTTGCTTTTTCGGCAAAGCACTTGGAGGTGGAATTTGACCAGATAATTACAGCAGAACAGGCAAAAAGCTATAAACCCTCTTTCAACAACTTCAGGCTGGCTATTGAAAGAATTGATTTACCGCTAGAGCAGATATTACATGTTGCTGCTAGTGTATATCATGATATCGTGACAGCCAAATCTTTAAGTTTATCAACAGTCTGGGTAAATCGTCGAGCAGAGCAAGGGGCTAGTGCGAACTTACCACCAGTCAGTCAACCTGATTTAGAAGTGCCTGATTTGAAAACTCTCGCTGCTTTAAGTTCCTACTAATTTGCTGATTTGAATTTAACCACAAGAGAAACAAAAAGTAGATCCCATTATTGACCGAAAATAGCAGAAAATTGCAGGGATATAGAGAGATGCCAAAGAAAGAATTTGTTGTTAAAAAACTAAACAGGGATTGCAACATAGATTAATTCTGTCTTACTCTAGAAAAACTACTATGCCAGTTTAATGTTCTTAAACTTTGGGAACCACATATAACTGGCTTTCCAGGATCAGCGCCCTGCCGATAACCTTGTTCAATAAAACACTTTGATAGCCTAAAACGATGAAAGCATCTGCTAATTTTGACTTTGAAGACGAGAAATTCAATGCACCGCCTTCTCAAGTCCTTCCCTGGTGTCAGATGATTAATCCTCGGTATGGCACAGATGGTATACAATCTCACGGTTTGGCGATTAAGCTGGATAATGCCAATGCTGTCGGCTTTGTGCCAGATGATAATTGGCAGCAAGTTGAGCATGAATTTAGCTCTGGAGTAGAAACAGTCTTCATTAGCGCTACTCCACGCTTGGTCATAGTGCGTCGTGGGCCATTGTCTGTTAAAGACCGGGAAAGTGGTCTAAAACTGGGTACACTCAAAGATAATTATGATGCTTTTTTAGCCGACAAACTTAAATTTAAAACCTTTACTCGCTATCTAATTTTTCTAGTGGGTGAGAATAAAAAGTTTTTACATGAATCACCACTACAACTAACTCTCAATGGTGCAGCCGGAGCAAGTTTCAGCAAAACCTACTGCGAATATCAACAAGGCAGAGTAGTAAGTGGATTCGTTGCTGAACTAGAAAAAGCTTATGCTATCTACCGTAAGCAACCTTTGACACCAAAAGGGCCTTTGTTCCACGCTCACGGGATTTTTTGTCCCATCATTGAGTGTGAAGAAAGAGGTATTGAACCAAATACAGTTTTGGTAGCTTCAACTGTAGACTATAAACATCCCACGGTAGGGACTTTAACGCAATATTTAATTGCTTCCGATGCTCTTGAGTCTGCAATGATTTGTAAGACTTTTGAGGAATACAAAGATTTTGGCAAGGAACCTATAAAATCAGAAACCCCTAAATTGGCAATGGCAGGAGTTTCCAACTCTTACGTTTATGCTGATGAAGATGATTTTGCTTATCCGCCGTATTAAGGAGAGTGAGGAGTGAGGAGTTAGGAGTGATAAGTTTTGAATTAATAACTCCTAACTTCTAACTTCTAAACTTTATTCTTTGAGCAGCAAATAATATAGTGAACCATTACCGCCTGTGACACCAGCGCGATCGCCCGCTAGTTTACCAGACCCCATAAAATAATCCACCCGGCCCGGGACTTTGATGGCGCTTCCTGTATCCTGGTCAAGCACAAAGCGGCTGACAGTACGCCTCTCTAGTTTGCCACCGCTGGCAGGATAGGGAAATGAGTTGTAAATCAGGGCTAACGCTCCCGGTGGCATGAGAGACTTATCTGTAGCAATGGAACGTTCTGCTGTTACTGGCACATGAATACTACCAGTAGCAGGTCTACCGCTTGTTTCTTGAAAGAAAATAAATCGTTCCCAGCGGGGCAGATAATTGTTCAACTCCTTGGGTTTTTGTCGGAAATAACTAATCAGACGTGGCATTGTTAATCCTTCCAGTGGAAGTTTGCCATCTTTGGCTAATTCTTTGCCGATACTAGTCCAAGGGTAATCAGTTCCACCGGCATAGCCAATTGATGTTTTCTTGCCATTAGTTAATTTAATTTGGGCAGAACCTTGGATATGTACCATGTATGCGTCTAGACGATCGCGGAACCAAAGCAGTTCTAAACCGCGTAACTTGCTCTTATTCCCTTGTAAACCATCCTTTCCTTCCAAATCAATTCGTTTTGGGTGGGGTTTCGGCCATTGGCTGAAATCAGGTGGTAGCCGATAAAGAGGATACTTATATGTTGCAGTCCTGACACGGCTAGCGGTATAAACAGGTTCGTAATAAGCAGTGAACTTAACAGTACCCTTGCCATCGTTGCCCACAGACTGGTAAAAGACAAACTCACGGCGGACAGCGGCTTGTAATTGCGCTGGTGACTTAGAACTGACAACCAGTTGGCGGAAACGTAGCAAACTCCGGCGGACGCGATCAAGAGTGATTTCCTTCATCGGATAATTTTGATATGCTGCGATCGCCTCTTTCTTTGCTAAGTAAACCAAACTGTTATCAATGGAAGTCAGCAGCGCTTTGCGATCGCCTATTTTACCTCTTTGACCCCAAATTTGCTCATCCCAACCCAAGCAAGTCGGCCGGAGTGTACAATCGCTTCCGACAGTAATTGGTTTTAGCGGCGGCGTGATCTCAGGAGTGATCGGTATTGGTATAGGTGGAAGATCGGGAGTAGTCGGTAGTGGCAACGGCAGTAAGTTAGGAACCTGAGCAACAGCCGACCAGAGAGGGTTTACGAGGGCAATTCCTAGACTCAAAGAAAGCAAAGCAAGGGTTTTTCTCATCATTTAGTTGAATCTTTCAACACTGGAACTAAAAATAGGTTCTACCCGGATTGCCACAATCCGAGAAGGGCGTACTACCATATATTCCCCTTGAATATTTTTGATCGGCACGCTAATAAAGTCATTAGAAGCAGATTTTGGCACAAGTTCGCCGCTATACCATTTCTGAAACTCTTGAATAGTAGGAAAACGTACTTCTTCTCGGTGGCCGCTTTCCAGTAGGAGGTATACGGCATATTCATTTGCGGTTCTAGCCATAAAGTTGAATCATTTAAAAAACATTCAACCCATTGTTAACCACGTAACCCCCGAATGAAAAGGGTAAGCATACGGGAGGTTGGAAGCAAGGGAGCAGGGGGCGAGGGAGCAGGGGAGCAGGGGAGATGAGGGAAATGAGCAGACAAGGCGACAAGGAGATAAACAAAACTCTTAACTCTTAACTCTTAACTCTTAACTCCTAACTCAGCACTCCTAATGCCCAATGACTCTTCACTCTAGACGCCTAATCCTTTAAGCAGTTCCTTAAAAAGTGTAAGTTTACATTAGCTCTTGCATAACTCTTTAATCAACCTCTGATAAGTCATTGGCATTGTTGAAAAACAGTTATTTAGGAAGCGAAAATTATGAAACTTTACTATCGTGGTCTGAGCTACGAATATAACCAAAACAAAGTTGGCAGCAAAAAAACAGAACAGCCGTTTCAACCAGTTCCTCAAATTGGGCCAGCTTATAATTTGATGTACCGTGGTGTTAACTATTGTGTCGATCCAAATTCTAAATTGGCAGAAGTTCCTCTAGCACCAGTAGCCTATAAATTGAGCTTTCGGGGAATAACCTATTTTGTCAATAAAACTCAATTAGGAGAGGTTAGCGTAGTCTCTCAACCAACAACTACTTCAAAAGCTGAGGCACTGGCGATTTCTGAGGAATTATTAAAGCTTCAACAATAATATGCCTGCAAGCCGATCTGGAGTTTAGTTAGTCATAAACTTGTAATATAATCTTCAAAAAATCTTGCTTGAAATTTTGGCACTACCTACTTTATGTCTCAACAAACCTTACCAAAGCTGGTAGTTGTGTCAAGATTAATTTGAGGAATTAAGGCTTGTGACACAATGTTAGGACAATTATTAGACGGACGTTACCAAGTCCTCCAGATATTAGGTGGAGGTGGATTCGGTCAAACCTACATAGCCCAAGATATTCATCGGCCAGGTTTTCCAAAATGCGTTGTCAAACACCTTAAGCCTGTCACTCGTAGTCCTGAATTTCTCAAAACTGCCAGACGGCTATTTACTAGTGAGGCAGAAACACTAGAACAACTCGGCTACCATGACCAGATTCCTCGGCTTTTAGCCTATTTTGAAGAAAACCAAGAGTTCTTCTTGGTGCAAGAATTCATTGAAGGACATACCCTGAAAGCGGAACTATTCCCCAATCAACGTTGGACAGAAGATCGAGTAATTCAACTACTCCAACAGGTTCTGGGTATTCTACAATTTATTCACAGCCATAACGTTATTCATCGAGATATCAAACCGGACAATATAATTAGGCGGCAACAAGACGGTAAGTTAGTGCTGATTGACTTTGGCGCTGTTAAACAAGTCCAAACTCAACTGCTCACAATTGCAGGGCACACGGGGGCTACTATTATTATTGGTACTCCCGGATATATGTCTACAGAGCAGGGACGAGGTAAGCCCCGCCCCAACAGCGATATTTATTCCTTGGGCATTATTGGTATACAATCGCTGACAGGGTTACATCCGATAAACTTTGAAGAAGACCCAGATACAGGAGAAATTTCTTGGCAGCATCAAGCTAACGTCAGTTCTGAGTTGGCATCTGTGCTATCTAAGATGGTGCTACATCACTTTAAACAGCGCTATCAGTCTGCGGCCGAAGTTTTACACGTGCTTAAGAATCTCGATACTAGAGGAGAAGCGCAATCACTTCAACTACCATCTTTGACACCCAAAGAGCAAGAATATTATCGTAAAGATTACCAAGTAGAAGCGCAATCACTTCAAGTACCAGATTTTACACAACCGCCTCAAGCTTCGCTTACTCAACAAAACTCAATTGGGTATCCGACTGCTTCTATTCTGTCTGGGGAAAGTTACAACCGCTTAGAAACAATTCTTTTAGAATTTGTCGGCCCCATCGCCTCAAGATTACTACGACAAGTTGCGGCATCAGCGTCCAATTTGGAAAAATTAATTAGTCAATTAGCTCTTCATCTTCGAGAAAATCAACAAATTGATTTTAAAAAGAAAACAACATTTCTACTAGAGAAACCTACTCTATTACAAGAACTTACTGTAAAATCCGACCAATCTGGTATTAACTCAAATAATTTAGCAAATCAAGAATCTAAAGTCCTCAGTGAAAAATTTCTGGAAGAGTGCGAACGTGAGTTGGCTAATTTAATTGGTCCAATAGCTAAGTTTCTAGTTCAAAAAGCTATGAAATCTTCTGGACAAATCTCTCGTGCAGAATTTGTGAAAATTTTAGCATCACAAATTCCTGAACCTCAAAAAGCTTTGCAATTTGAGCAACGCTTACTTTCTTGATTTTCTCGAAATTGCGTTTTTCTCTATGTGAATTACGGATTATTAGCCTTAATTATTCAGCATCTCCAAAGCTATTTTCAAGCTAGCTTTCATCCGATTAAATGCTTCTGCTAACCCGCCAATTTCATCATGAGAGCTTTCTTCAAAATCAGCACTCATATCACCAATACTAACTTTTTGAGCTATTTTCTCTATTCTTCTGATGCGCTGAATCACATATTTTGTAATTAAGAAGTTAATTAAGAAAACTATGAGCGCAAAAATTGCAATTAAAAGCCCCATTATCAATATCCAAGTCTGTTTGGCATTAGCAAAAATATCTTGAGAAGGAACAGAGATTATTTGGGCAGAAACAATCTGATTAAGTTGCCAGCCAAAACCATTTTCCGAGCCATAATTTAGCAACTGACTTTTAGGAGCCTGATCTGGTGTAGAATGACATCGCAAACATTTTGCTTGTGTAATCTTTAGTGGTTGTGCAATGTAAAATACTTCGCCTTCTGACAATTTTCGAAAGCCTGTAATTTCTAGAGTATTAGGTTCGTTGCGAAAACGCTCGACAAGTTGAGTTTCAAAATTATCAGCTTTATCCGCTAAATTGGTTGGATTAAGTGTTGCATCTTTGTGAAAAAAGTTTTTAAATTCAGGCTTTTTACGAAAATTTTCGAAAACCTCTTTAGAGGAAAAAGTTGGTACTACTTCAGGCAGGAATGTTGGGTTAGTATCTAATCTAGGTTCTAATAGGGGAGCAATACGATTTTGTGTATAATCTCTAACTGCATTCACCATTTGGATGAGAATCTCTGCTTGAGAACTTACTTCATTTTGCGCTCTCCTTTGAAGTACACTGGATAAGGCAACGCCGCTTCCTAAAATACTGATGATGAAAACTAATATTAAAAGCAAGTTAAATTTAGCACCTATTTTTAAGTTTTTTAACGTAATGTTGTTTAACATAACCTAAGCAAGGAAGGTGGCCTGTGATGTCTAATATTTATTTATACCTGTTATAAAGCATCTCAACAGGATCTAAATAAATATTAATTTTTTACTGCAATATAACCCCTTTAGGCAGCAGTCAAATTTATCTAAATTAGTCCTGAAAGCCAAATTATTTTCTTAACCATAATTAGTGATGTTTGTGCGATTTCCCCGTCGTTTATTTTTGTTTCATCTACTAGGTTTTACATTTGTTGCTTGCAAACCACAAGGTGGGGTTGAGGGCACGTTAACTATTGGTGTGATTAACTATGGTGGAGGCGAACAGATAATTAATCAATATGCTAAATTTAATAGTTACTTAGGTGAAAAAACAAACTCATATATTCAGCTAGAGCCTGTTTTTAATGAAAATAGAGCGGTTGAGCGCCTTGATGCTCGTGCTTGGTCATTGGTATTTGCTCCACCGGGTTTAGCGGCTATTGCGATCGCACGTCACCAATATATTCCCCTATTTCCTTTAATAGGTATTAGTAATTTACGTTCAATCTTCGTTGTTCGTAAAGATAATCCGATCGCTGACTTTAAACAATTGCAAGGCAAAACAGTGGCTTTAGGACAGTTGGGTTCAGCAACAGGATATTATCTTCCTCTTTACAATCTTTATGGTACAACACTAGCTGAGATACTGTTTGCACCCACACCCAAAGCAGCACTGGAATTGGTGGCTCAAGGAAAAGCGATCGCCTGTGCCGTCTCGGAGGCGGAATTAAGTCTCTACAGTTCACAGTTGGCGCCAACCGAATTCCGCATACTATTTAAAGACCCTCACTATGTACCATTAGGTGTGGTCTTGATTGGGCCGAATGTAGAACGTAACCGTCAAGAGTTTATCCGCAAAGTCATGAGTGAATCGTCTTCAGATTTAGCTCAAGAAGTGGGGTATGTACCCAATGGACAAGTACCAGATTACAAATACATGATTTCTGTGGTCGATCGGGTAAGCTCAATTAGTTCTCAACTGCAAAAGAAGCCTGTTCGTTTATTTTAATTAAAGCAATAACAATACTTTCAGTCTTTGCTTTATCTAAAAAAACCCTCCTGTTAAAGAGAGCATTGTTATTGCTAAATTTTGTAAAGTATAAATTGAGAAGAAAAAACAGCCAGCAAGTCTGACTGGGAAATTAGGTCAAAAAAACAATTTGAATCGTGCTAGCTGGTTTTTAATCGTCTCTGTCAAAATTTTATTCAGTTCTGTAGTGTCTTGAAATTGTAAAATTTGCTGTGTCGGCAAGTCGAAGGGAAATTCACCTTCAAAATCTGGGCGTTGCATTTGCGCTAGTAGAATCTGTTCAGACCGCTTACTTTGGATGGCATAGCCAATCTCAATACAGACATTGGGACTAGGAATTAATTGGGAGGTTTCTTTCCCATCAATACTAGCAATAGGCGTGGTGTCAGCGATAAATAACAAACTCTTACGGATTTTCCGCATGATTGTGCGGTTAATTCGGAAAGTAGCACCGCTAGGACGAGAGGATTCTATTAATGTTAGGGGAAGACGCGATCGCAAGTTTAAATCGTCTAAACTTTTTCGCAGTTCTTCTTTGAGAATATTCGTCGCTGCGGCATACTCAGTTTGATAGGATAAAAAAATCGTTGGTTCTAACTGAGCCAACACCGCCTGCTTGGTGAAATAAATTTCATGACTAATTAAGTCAATGTTAGAGACGCAATAGCCGCCACTACCTTCAATATAAAATTCAATATTTTCCCCTTCTAAATAGCGCCCAAACCAAGTTGATTTCTTAACTTCGTCACTGTCTTCCAAAAAGTCTGCTCGCAATGCTGATTTCAGCAAGCTTTTTTTGCTTAAGCGAATGTCTGGCTGACGTTTTTCCAGTTCTGGAATCGGCTCATAATCCTGTAGATACCACGCTCTGAGCGCAATTATTGACATAAGGCGCTATTTTAACTGTTTCTCACTATTCAACTTCGTATAATCTTACACCCAGAGGAGTCCCTATTATCAGACTTCTCTTTAAACACAACAACACCCAAGCCTCTAGTCGCTGAACTATCCCCTCTCTTTGTTGGTTATACCCAGGGATGTACTAACTTCCATTGCTTTTATAAACAAGTAATGAAAATCAGTTACAGTGCCCCCTAATGTTCCACATTTGAGGAAATAGCAGTTTTCGTGTTGGGTGTTGCTGTATTTTGACGAGACAGATGTAAGTTAAACAGCGTCTTATACCTCTTACTAACATTTCAAACGCAGCTGTTATATCTGCCACGGGAAGCTTGTTTCTTAGCTTCAACTATTAGATTATCACTTGTAGTTGGGAGGGATTTATTTTGCAACCAAACTTTACTTTTAAATGAGTTTGAATCAAATTAAATATATTGCACACCCAGGATCGCTGATAGGTATTTTTTTATTTTATATGTTAAGAAAATTATCATCTATCTTGTGGTTGAATTTAAAAATTGCTCAGTCAAGTTTTAAGTTTTGAAACTAACAATAGAGCATTGGTCAATAACCAATAGTGATTCTTCCCCTGCCTCCTCATCCCCCACTTCCTATGGCTAGTTAACTATTTTGGCTGGAGGCTTGACGGGAATCTCAATCCAGAACTCTGTACCTTTGCCAGGTTCTGAAATACACTCCATTATTCCCCCATGTTTTTCGACAATAATCTGATAACTAATTGCTAGTCCCAATCCTGTACCTTTACCCACAGGCTTAGTAGTGTAAAACGGGTCAAAAATTCGCTTTCTAACGTCTTCATTCATTCCAGACCCGTTGTCAGTAATCCGAATTAACAGACGAGAGTTGTCTGCTGAGACTTTAGTGGAAATCTGGATAGTCGGAATTGGGCACTTGTACTGAGTGTAGCCGAAGTATGAATGATTCTCCTTTTCACCCAGATCCTGCCACCCCTGACTGCTTACTTCCAAAGCATCTATGGCATTGCTGAAAATATTCATGAATACCTGATTCATTTGACCGGCATAGCATTCCACCCGTGGGATGTTGCCATAATCTTTAATTATCTCAATGCGTGGAAATTCGGCATTTCCTTTCAACCGATGTTGTAAAATTAACAAGGTGTTGTCAATACCTTCATGCAAGTCAACGCGCTTGTTTTCAGACTCATCCAAGCGAGAAAAATTGCGTAACGACAACACTATTGAGCGAATGCGCTCGGTTCCTACTTGCATTGAGGTCATAATTTTGGGGAGGTCTTCTACCAAAAATTCAAAATCGATCGCTTCGATCGCGGCTTGAATTTCACTATGGGGATGGGGATAGTGTAGCTGGTAGAGACGTAAAATTTCTAGCAGTTGTTCAGTGTAATCACTGGCGTGGCACAGATTACCGTAAATAAAGTTGACAGGGTTGTTGATTTCGTGGGCGACACCCGCCACCAACTGTCCTAAACCGGACATTTTTTCGGTCTGAATCAATCTTGTCTGTGTTTCTTGGAGTTCATGTAGGGTCTGCTCTAACTGAGCAGCTTGATTTCTGGCTTCAGTTTCGGCTAGTGAGGTTTGTTGGTAAAGTTGTGCTTGTTGAATCGCGATCGCAGCCTGATCTGCCAGCTGCTGCAATAAATCAATTTCTGTATCCTGCCAATTTCTGGGAGCCTCACACTCATGGGCAATTAGTAAGCCCCATAGTTCCATACCCATATTAATTGGAACTATTAAGTTTGCTTGCACTTGCAGACTCTGCAAAAACTCTCGATGACAATCACTTATAGAAGCCGTTGAAAGGTTGTTAATTGCCCGTACCCTACCCTGACAGTATAGATGGGTATACTCATCAGGAAAACATTCTGGTGGTGTATTCACTCCCAAAACTGACTGCCAATTACCATTAATTTCTTCCACAATCACTGATTTAGTCTTCAGGTCGAAAATCAGCACTCGGTCTGAATTTAATAGGGGACGGACTTCCTGAACTATGGATTGCAGAGTTGTCTGCAAGTCCAATGTACGGCGAATATGCTCTGTGACTTGCTTGATGACTTTGGTAAACAGTAATGATTTTTCGAGTTCAGCAGTTTGCTCTTGCACCCGCAGTTCTAGGTTGGCATTCAGAGATTGCACCTGTTTATACATCTGCTGCTGCTGAATTGCCATTGAGAAATGATCGTATAAGGCTTGTGCTAAAAAGATGTCTTCCAACTTCCACTCAGGTGCTTGCCCTTTTTTCTGCTCTCGCCAAACCTCAAAGGAAAGCTGGGGTAAAAGTTGTCGCCGATTTTGTTCGCATCGTCCCGCCCACAAAATTTCCGTTTCAAATTCAGAGCGGAAAATACTTAATACACCGAGAAATTTTTCACGGTAATGTAGCGGAATCACCATGAGTCCGCGAATTTGAGTAGAACGGAATGCTAAAGCCAAAACTCGCAAACGTGGTTCTTTATAAAGGTCAGTAGTTGCCCAAATATTACCTTGTTGAAACTCAGCCATCCAGTTTTGCCAGATGGGATGCTGTTCGATAATGCTGTTATCTAACTCGTAGGAGAGTATCGGTTGCTCGCCCCAAGTGTATAGTTCTTGACTCTCTACAATGTAAAGCCTGCCACCGGCTCCATTAAAAGCAGTAATAACTTCTTCTAGCGCTCCTTGTAATTGGATTGTCGGCAGTTTATGCAATAGTGTGGTGACTCGATTAATAGTAGCTTCTCGTTTTTGCTTGGCGTGGGCTTCAGTGAGTAGATTACTTTGAGCGATCGCGATCGCTACTTGGTCAGCAACTTGCTGCAATACTTTTAGTTGCCGCTTCAAAATCTTTTGCGGTTCACTGTGGTGAGCTACCAACAATCCCCACAATTTAGGCTTTGCTGATTGTTCTTGGGGGTCGCAATTTAAAATTGGCACTACCAACGAAGACTGCACGCCCATTGCTTTTAGATATTGAATATGGCACTGGTCTACCTGCCGATAGTAGATATTAGTTTCTAGACGTTTGCCAGTTTCTTTTGACTGTAGAGGCGATAGCCCGATCTTCTCATTTGCCACATCGACAATCGAACGTTGCCCCACTAACAAAAACATTTCTCTAACGGCTTCTGGAATATCATCAGCTGGGAAGCGTTGACCTAATAAGGATGGCAGACGTTGTTCATGAATAGATTCTGCAATGACTTCACCACTACCATCAGCATCAAAGCGATACATTTTCACCCGATCTGCATTCAAAAATAAACGCACTTCGCTAACAGTTGTCGTTAATATCTCTTGAAGGTCGAGCGATCGCCTGATCTGTTTTGTCATCCGGTGCAGTAAACTTTCTCGATCAAAGGTTTGCTGCAACTCGTTTGGTTTATCCCTACGTGTCATTGCTTGTATACACCATGACTGAAGTATAATTTTTTATATATTTGTCCCTGATCAGAATTGTCAACTTACAATACTTTATTTTCATCCTATTTCCAGAAACTCCTGCTAATAATGCGTTGCTAAGGGCATACATGTATTACAAGTATTTTTGGAAATGGATTAGAGGATGTTTTAAAAGTAACAGATATTTTGCTTGTTCCCTGTAGCCCTTATAAAGTGGATTTAGGGATATATAAAACCGCTGTATTATTAAATACTCCTCAAATTTAATCTCAAGTCTAAAGTTAAGAAATTTTTAATCATTGACAATTACTAATTTTATATTCTTAATCATTAAACTATTCCAGTAATTTTACTTAATTTGGCTTTGGAATAATTTCTTGAAATTAAAAATATTTTTTTAACATTTTGCCTATTAATTCAATTAATTAAAATTTCTTCAAAGCAATAACTAAGTTATTAGTAATTATTTAAAATGTTTTGGACTGGGGAATTTGACTATTCCCCGTTTAATTGCTGACTTTATGTTGAATGTAACTCTTTTGATTAAATTATTCGTAAATTACTGTTAAAGATAATAAATTACGAATTTCTTCACGCACACTCATGAGAGTTTTACCGAGATGGTTTTGACCACTTTTATTAGCACCACAACCCCAAAAAGAATCGGTTGGGGAGTTTTCAACCAAAATCTCATCACCTGTCTTCAGGAGAACTTCTCTGATATCAGTATGAGTGAGAAACTTTTTGAGTACAGCTTCTCGCATAATTTGAGTTTTCACCAAATCCCAGTCTCGACGGAGTTGGCGAGTGCTACATCTTCCCAAAGTGGCAGCTTCTTCTGGGGTGGCGGCAGCATGGATAAGAGGTATAATTGCCGCATCCCTGCTGCCTACAAACTTTTGCGCTTGATAATAATGCTCAACAGTTGGCCAGTAAGCACCATCGATGTGGATTCCGTGGGGAGAAAAGTTAGAAAAACAGCCATAAGGCTGCCAAACCTTATAAAAGTAAATGGTCATTTGAAAATTGCTCTTTTATATATCAATTTCAGGGTAACTGAAAGTTTAGGGTTCAAAACCCTTCGTTTGGATGAAGGGTTTTAACATCAGGTCACGGAAATCACTTTACACAATTCCTGGAACAGTAAGTTTACTACTTTACTCATCAGTTTTCCCTGAATGTGTTTACCACCTAGCAGCTTCTCACCTTGTTCAGTGACGTTAGCTTTGAGTGAGTCGCGGTAGCTAATCAATTCCTTGGTCAGTTCGTTTTTTGGTAGCCTTCCAGTTTCCACGCCGGTTAAGACGTACTGCCACAGGCTGATTCGGCACAGCGACGAACCGCTAGCCTTTTCTACAAGCCCATCTCCAGACTGTTCTAAAACCGTTCCCATACCCAAACGCATTTTGAAAGTGTCGCGGCTGCGGTTGCGTTTAATTCGTTTGGTGTCGCCGGCTAAACGTCGGACTGTGGTTTCTCCGTTTTTGCGATCGCGCTCAGTTTTCTTCACCTCCCGCACTTCGTATTCAATGACTGGCTTGCCATTTACGCCCAGGAACGACTCAAAGGGATAAATCCTAGTGAGTAAACGCGATCGCACTCGTAACCCAAAACCGAACTTATCAAACACGCTCATGTAAGGTTTAAATTCTGTCAGAGAAAGGATTTGAGTGATTCTTGCCTCCAAGCGCTGCTCGTAGAGCGAAATATCACACATCCATTCGGCGTGTAGTTCCAAGATTGGATCAATCTCAATCCCGTAGTCTTTGGCAACGGATATTTTATAGAGATTTTCGATTCTGGTTTTCCCGGCGGGCGAAATTTCCAGCCTTTTCGCTAGCCATCCCCAAAGGGGCGCTAACCATCCAGCCTTACTAGATGCACTCTTGGTATGTGCCACTTCTGGGAATTGCCAAGCTAGAAGCTGACGGGCATAATTCACAATTGGCGATTGCACCCGGTTGAGATGTTCGAGTTGCTGACAGAGGTCGCGGAGTTCATTGATGGGTTCTGGGCGGTGCATGAGGAAATACCTCAAATTCAGTTCCCCAGTCTCCAGTCGGTGATCTGGATCGTGACCGTAGGCGGCCATTGCTAAAGCATCAGCTAGATCGCTTTTATTGGGGAGATTTTTACCTCCGCGATAACGGCGCAGTTCCACATGACCCACCCAGAGAATTTTGATTTCTAACTTCTTCAGGATAGAAGCCCACAGTCTAGAATAGTGGTTTCCTGTCGGTTCGAGTATTGCATAATCTGCCTTGATTTCTGCTAGATAATCAGCAAAGTCAAAAGCTGATTTTTGCCTCTTCTTAGCATCAGGATTGGAGTAAAAAGCCGGATATAAAGTAGATGCTTTATTTCTTGTTTTATTCCAATATGCTTGCAATCCGCCCTTGGGGTACTGTGTTAAAATGTGAGTTGTTATACTCGATTTACTAACATCAATTCCCAGAATTATTAATTCTGTTGTCATGGTTCTGCGAACAATAAGAGGTGGTTTTCAAGGACTGGCATCCTTTTGTTGACCCGAACTTAATAGCGCACGAATCACCCTAACGCCCCACCATAAGAGGGGCGCGATTCAGGAGTAAACGCATTCGGGAAGTTAACAGGAGAATTGCCGCGCATGAAATTGAGAACACCACAATTCAGTAGTGCAGTTCACTCTGAACGCTGCATTTTCTCTTGCTAAGTTGCTGATTGCTTTGGACACAACCCGCGACGGTGGCAACGATGTCACCGTTTCGGCTACTGTGTCAGGTAGCCCGCGCATGAAGCGCGATCGCAACAATTACGATTCATCAGGCGGATGTAAAGGCGTTAGAAGAGTGGGTCAGACATTGACTTAATTACTTCTAGCGTTGCCTTACAATCTCCTAATGCAGAATGATCGCCTCCTGGCAATTTCTGCCATTTATAATTTCCGTAATACTCGTTCCACTCACCAACGTATTGAGAGTAATACTGCATTGCACAATGAATCGATCCGCCATTGGTGAAAATTCTACAGTTCCTACGGTCGCTAGTTGGAAAGGCAATTTGAATGCCTCTAGCTTTCAGAGAATTCCTAATTACTTTTAAATCGAATTCAGCATTATAAATAATTACATCTCTATCACCGAGCAACTTCCAGACATCCAAAAATATTTGCTCAAACGGAAGCGCTTGTAATACATCATCATTGTGGATACCGTGTATTCCAGATGCGGTTTCACTAATTTCAATAGTTGGTTTCACAAGGGTTTGATATTCTTCGCCGGAACTACTAAGAATACCTATTTGAACTATTTCAGCATTGTTACTTAACCCTGTGGTTTCGGTGTCCAAAATACACCATTTATTGTTTTCGAGTATCGTTCTACTCCACTCTATGGACTTTTCTGTGTCGCTCATCTCGCTATTCATAAATCACAACCTGGTATATTTTGAGTTGGTAGATGAACAGCGATCGCACTCCTCCTGCCGCGATCGCTTTTAAATTAGCCTCCAAACTGTTTCCTTAACCGCTCCAGCAGCGCTGCCCCCTCCCCATAGCGGCGGCCAGTGAAGCCCAAAACCTCAGTCACGATCGCACTATCACTTTTTTCACCTCCCAGGCGTTGAATTACCCGCCAAAGTACCCGATCGTTTTCCGAACAATTTTCTTCTAAATCCGCTTCTGGAGCGGGTTTGAGGTCATTTTCAGCCCGTTTTTTGGGGTCGATCGCATTGTCATAGTAAGGTTGGACTGTGGTTGAACCACCGCGCAGTGTTGCGGCTTTCATCTCCCTGTATGGAGGGAGTTTCAACGGCTGATCGTCAAGTAAACAGTGCGACTGGTCGGCTTTTAACCAGTTAATAAGCTGCTCATTTTTCAACGATTTGGCGTGTGCTATCGCCTTTTTCCCCAGGCGAATACGGTAGAAGGCATCGGCTAAATCGCTCTTGCCTTCCAGTCCCCAGGCGGCCACTCGGTCATACTGCGATAACAGTATGGTGAACCGCCGCGCTTTACGACCTCTACGCGCATGACGTTCTAACCATTCGCCGGAACTGCCTACTTTTGAAACCAGTTCGGGGTACTCCTCAGCGATCATCACTCGTTCTGTACCATCCAAAGCAGCATCGCCGCGTTCAGTTCTGGTTTGTAACTGGTTAGTTAAATCTTCCAGATCCTCAGCCATGCCACGGTCAATGGCGGCCCAGTTTTCACCTTTCCCTATTACCTCAAGCCCTTGCCAGTCGGTTGGTGTGCCCTCGCACTCGTAAACACGAACACGACCACCCACCGTATAAGCAAGATATTGGGCTAGCGTTGACTTCCCAGTACCCATTTCGCCGATGATCATCACCTGTTTACCTTCAATAGCGGCGATGATATCGGTGATGATTTCTAGTGGCTCATCGACTGGAACGGCTGATGCTTCAATGACTTGGGACATCGGAACCCCCGCGTAGGGCAAGGCATCGTAGACTTTCAGAAGTTTCTTGATAGCGGTTTCTGTCGCTTGAGTGATGGTAATACCCAATTTCAAAGCAGCTGTGACACCGTAAAGGCCAAAAAGCCCAAAGGAGAATACTACACGACCCAGACCCCAGGCACAATAACGCCCAAGGGTTTGAATATTGGGCAAGTGCATCTCTACCCAGGTGTGAGCGTTGGCAGTTCTGGGAGGCGTGGCAACTTTGATATCTATTAGATCATTTCCCATACTGCACCTCTATTTTCAAGTAAAAAGGGTGCTGGCTTTGCTGTTTGCACAGTGCAATGATGCCAATAATTAGCGCTGAGGTGGTGAGAATGAGAATGAAAATTTGATTCATCCTTTCACCTCAATTTCAGGAATTTCAGCAACCGTAATTACTGGTGGATCGATTTCAGAACTTAGGTAAGCAAGCGCTGTATAAGCATCACCCACGGTCAAATCTGGGTAATATCCTTTTTCTATCAAAGCTTGGTAGTCTGGATGATTGCTAATTTCACTAATTAGTAATGAGGCTTCAACTATTAGTTCAGAAAGTGTTTTCATCCGCCGATCCTCTTGTACATGAAGGAATTAGATGATGAACCCTCGCGGGCTACTAATTCGGATTCTGGAGTATCAGCGATGATGTCAGCCCAGCCAGTTTTATCGTTATTGCGGATGTTGCTTTCTGCGATCGCACCAAGTCCCGGACGAGCTTTTTCAAATTCCTCAACTACTTTTCGTTCTTTAGGCGTTAGTGGTTGGTCGTTCATGGTAAGTTTTGGTTAGGTAGAGATGGGAACAAGTTCTAACTACGACCTAGAGCTTGTTCTGTATCAGTTCAGTGGTTAGACAGTGAGACGCGGTAACAGCGTCCAGAGCCGACCATCATCACTTGACGGTCGGCAAGTCTCACCGCTTTGGAGCGGCTAACTTTCATCATGGGAAACGAGCCATCAGCACTGAGGCTGAACATCTCGTAATTTTTTAAAGAACCCCATTCCACAGCAGTTTTGTCTGATAACCCAGAAAAAGTTACTGGGTTCATGTCTGCGGCAGAGGCGGCACTTGGTAAAGATGGCAAGTGTCGCTTTTGTTTGTCTTTTTTCGGCTTATCCTCGGTCTTTGGTGCTGCTTTAGTGCCGTTAGTAGTGGCTTCTAGTGCTTCCATAGTCATTGCATAAGGGTATGATGCACGGTCTTAAGTCCGTGCATAGTGCTGTTAACGTCCTTGCATAGTGGGGTTTAAGTGCCACTATGCAACAGGTTTACTACTGCGATCGCAGTTGAGTCATTTTTGTAAAATGCTTGTTATCACTGGGTTTGCCAGCTTTTTAGCGGGGTTTACCTCCGTTAATCTTGGGTTTTGAGTCAGCTTTAGGGTGTTTCCACGCCGGGGCACTAGAGCAATGGCGTGGGTGCTTTCTCCGGTTTGACCACGCAAGGTAAAGGCGTGGGGGAGTGAGATCACAGCAGGTTTACAACTGAGTGAGAAACTAGCAAAAGATCAGCCAAATACTGCTCTTAGCCAAGTCAGGTTTTTGGCTGGTCTTTTATTGTCCTCTAACCAGACATTATGTCTAGACGCATGGTTTTTGTCAAGCGTTCTAGACAAGGTGTCTAGAACGTGTATCATGATAAAGAAAAGACCGACTAGAAACGAACAGCAAGGAGAATCCCCATTGCGGAGTCTAAGGCTTGAGCTAGATATGTCTCAAGAGGATTTTGGACGCACCATTGGAATAACAGCTAGAACTATTAGCCGTTGGGAAGCAGGAGATAGCGTCCCTACCTTTACGGTGACTCAAATGAAAGCTTTAGACCGCTTACTGCGATCGAAGGGTAAAACTATTCAAGATTTACCTGATGATTTTGGCCCACCGAAGGGACTGAGCGAAAAGACCTAACGCAAAGTCTAAAAAAACCAAAAAGCCACCCAGATTTACAAGGTCGGTGGTGGCTTTCTGATATCAAACTAATAGTATTATGCCAGAAAATTCATCAAAAAACGCACTTCCTTGGACGGAAGAACACGAAGCATTCTGCTACAAACATCATATTTGCCCTGCCGCTAAATCACTTTGGCAATGGCTAATGAGGCAGGGTGTAATAGCTGAAGAAGTCGAGCCAGATTTATCAGAATTTAATGCCACCGTAGCCAAGTCCAGAGGTAAAGGATACTCCCACAATTACCTCAAAAAGATATTCGATCAGTTAGTAGAACACAGAGTTATACAAGTCGTTAAGCAGTACAGTTGGAAGATATTTAAGTTACTTGTAAGACCGCTTGAATGGTTGAAGCCACCGAGGAAGAAGCGAGAAAAAAACTTACAAAACCATAATTTAAGTTACACTTCACCCACTTCAAATGATAAACCTGCCGTTCCGAGTGATATACAGCAGCAGCATTCTAATTCTGATATCAACTTAGAAACTCTAGCTGAGAACGGTATACATTTTGACTCAAACGAGAAAGAAGTGCTTGAACGTCCAACTAACGAGATTAAACTCGCACTTTTAATGTTTAATCTTCGTGGTGCTTTAGACAAAATTCTTAACCCAGAAGGATTTATACGCCAGTGTTTGAGACAGAGATGGTGGGAGTTTCCGCGTAATTACAATCTTTTACTTCAAATGTTTGGGAACTCTACAGAGTGGGATGAATTATTCCCCTCTGGATGATTCATCTGTATAAAAAAGGGCCGCGCTAACGGCCGTCATTATTCTTACTTTCAAAAACATTATGAAACACAAACCTTATGTAGGTGAACAATTAGCATTATTTGCAATTGCACCAACAGTTGAAACAAGGACTATCATTCACGATCCTTACTGGGATGAACTGGATACCCGCCAAAATAGTCATAGTGTTGGGGCGCAAATCTTAAACTCTAGCAATCCGTATAAAACTGTTGGGGCGCAGGTTGCAACTGATACCTTAAAAACTGCGCCCCAACACGATACCCACTGGATAGAGAAATATTGGGTAGAGCGCTCTGGTAATAGATATTGGTATTACCGCTATTGCTGGATGGTAGGCAGGAAGAAAAACCGCCTTTACCTGGGGAGTGTGGATAGTGTACTGGCCAAGCGGAAAAAGGCAGATGTAGAAATTGCGATCGCAGATGGTAAGCTTCCATCTGAGATAAAGGACTTGATCCGAGGCTGGAAGAATGAATCGCCCACCATGCCCAAGATGCAACGGAACAACGCTAATTTTTAAAAACGGCAGTTATAAATTGTCTGACAATACCGTAGTGCAAAGGTGGTACTGTCAAAAATGCCGTAAAAGCTTTAGTCCTGCAACATTTCTGGAGATTGCCGCAGCAGGTCTTGAAGTTTCCGCAGCTCATCCCAGGTACGAGCGGTAATATCTGGTTTTGCAAAAAGCTGTGTGGAGCGGTAATTCTTGGTTCTCCAAGCAATGTAGCGGTCAATTATCACGAGGAAATCCCCTATCAGCATGGGGATTTTTTCAGACTCATTATTTAACAGTTTGGAGTCTACAGCCCTAGCGTAAACCGAAATGTTGTCTTTGAGCGCTAAGGGGACGCGAATTGTTGTTGTCTTGCCACTGCGCCAGCTGCTGCCTGATTTCCAGGTTGTCCGAGTCCGTCCCATGCATTTGTATAAAGTGCCGTGTTACACGGCAATATTACCATTCCCCATTCCCCATTCCCCATTCCCCATTCCCAATGACTAATGACTAATGACCAATGAAAAGCGATCGCACAAATAGGATGAACGCGCGATCGCAATAAATCCAATAAGGTTAGGTGTTTCTAACCGAGTCCAGCTTATCCGCCCTGGCTGCGGTTTGTCATAAGTTCGGGTACACCCGGTCAACTTCATCCCATGCCTGGTTGGTGAGATTTTCCAGCGCCATCGCCAAATACACAGGATGATCGTAATGTCCGTGCTGTAAGCGCTCAAAGAAGATTTCGATTTGGAGGAATAGGAGGTTGGGGTTCATAGAGTTGCGATCGCGCCTCTTCTCTCATCCGCCTCTATTTCAAAGTAGGGGTCAAGTCCTTTATTGTCGCGGTGTCCGGTGAACGTGCGAATAATTTCTTTTTCGATGCCATTTCTTCTCAATCGGTTCACAAAACTCCTTCGCATAGTATGAGTAGAAATACCCTTGGCTTCATATCCTGCCTTTTCCACCGCAGCCATCAAGATGTTGTACGCATTTTTCCAAACAATAGGTTTAGTCCCACATCGTGAGGGAAACAACCATTCACTAGTTGTTTTTGGCTCGTATCGCTCCAAAGACTCCTTCAATGTTGGATGTACTGGAATTTCTGTAGTATCGGCTGTCCCGTCTGGCCGATGCTTTCTGATGATTGCGGGAAAGATGATATCCGTTTTAGGAATGCCTGGGCGATCGTAAACATCACTTACCCTCAGTTTTACGAGGGCCCCCCAGCGCTCCCCGGTGAACCATCCAAGGTCTAAAAGCAGTTTGTATTTTTCTGTCAAAATTTTTCGCCGGATTTTAGAATATTCAGCGTCTGTGATTACAGCAGCTTTCCCAATTCTGTTATTCTTTGGCATAGATATAAAAAAATGAACTTCGCGTATTCCGCTTTTACCTGGTTCAGGGGTAAAAGTGGAATTACCTAAATATTCACTAATAGTAAATATTCGCTCAATCCTATTCCCAGCAAAGGATACGCGTCGTCAGGATATATACCACTTCTACATAAAAGTGGAACATTTACGATTTTTTCTATTAGCAATACAACGGGAGAGTAGCTATTTAAAAATCAATAAGTTATGACAGCGCTCAACCTTGCGACTCAGATTCCTTCACAAATAAACACCCTTGAAAAACTTCACATGTGGAGCGCACAAGCTCTATTTGCAATAAACACATCATTAACAGTAGTTGAAGGGGTGGGTTATACCGAGAGGGCAGCACAGGCTGGTTTATTTTGGGTTGCAGCTGATAGTAAAACACGAGGTATTTTTCGTGTCAGCCTTGCAATTGACTCAAGCTATCTCAGTGCGACCGGTAAACCGTGGACATTTGCACAAGAACTATCTACGACTGCTATTCCTGTTAACTTCAGCAGCAACTAATAGGATAGTAAACCGACATGGACAATCCCCGTCAGTTTTCATCCCTGGATTACGCCGATGCTGATATGTACGGGGCATTAGTTGAGCGTCCATCACCGGGGGTTCCACTTGAAAAGCCTAGACCCGTTACAGCGACAAATAGAGAGAATGCCACCGAACGAGCAACCGAGAAACGGCTATGGCAAGAAGAAACTGCTCGTAACGCTGAATACTTTCGACAACAAAAACAACAGGAAATTGCTAGAGAAGCTGAGATACTGAGGCGAGAAGCTGCTCAACGGCAAGCTATTGCTAATAGGATTAGCGGTAATGCACCGGCTGACCCAGAAGTGGCGACCCCAAGGCGCGAATCACCACTCGCACAGCAGCAGCGCTCAACACCCGAACGGCAGCCACTGCCTTCTAGAGGAAGCCCACCGCCGACAATCAGCGGGACTGCTGCAAGACCATCAGCACTGGTGGAACCGACTGCGTTACCAGCACCAGCCGCACTTAAGGAAGCGATCGCCAATACATTAGGGGGTGCTGCAAGTGCATTACCCCGCTCAGTTCCCACATCCGCAGGTAGATTACTTATTCCCGGTGTATCAGCAGGTTTATCACTTGGAAGCAGACTTGTCGCTGGTCAATCAGTGACCCAGGCTGTTGTTGGTACAGCAGGCGTATTTGCTGGCAGTACAGCGGGTACGTTGATTGGAACTGCTGTAGGTGGGCCCGTCGGTGGAATGATTGGCGGAATGATTGGCGGTTATGTTGGGGGATACATTGCGGATTCATTTTTTCGCAATCAGTTACCATCAACTGTCCCAGACGCGCCAATATACACGCCGAATTATCAGACCTTCGTTGGTGGACAAGACCCAAGCCGACAGTATTACGTTTATTGGGAACGCCGCTCATCCATCGGTACGGTAGTTCAGTACCAATCCGCGCCATTAATTGGTGCGATTACCGCATTCACTGTAACAGCTACGACCGACAACCGCTGGAAAGTAGACATCTACTACAATAGCGGCAACTCAGTCGGTAGCACTACTGTTGGCTCCACATCCGATCAACGTGCGCCGTACGTGACAGCAGTTTCTCGCACGGATGGCTCCCCGGAGATATACCCTGATACACGGCCATCCACAGCACAACCACCCGATAATCGACCTTATTACCTTAGCGAAAATCCACTTAACAGTGATGCAACGATACCGTCAGGAACGCCAGCGGCGGGGCGTAATAAAGGTAAGACACGAGAAATAGCACCGTCACTGCCATCTAATAACGTGCCTAATGGTGGTGGTGCCTTCCCCGGTCACGGTGGATTAGCGCCGTCGTTCCTGCCTAATCCCACTCAAACACCACAGCCTTTGCCCGGTTTGATGCCAGCACAACAAAATCAACGTCAGCCATTACCGTTTGCTGAACCGGAAGATATGCCACAGGCACGACCCGTCAGGTTTGGACTGCAAATAACACCCTCAACAGGTGGAGTAGTCGAGCCAAGTTACGCTGATGTTACACCTGCGACCATAACACCTACAACCGTAACGCCTGCCACGATTACGCCGAGCGAAGGCAATGATAGCCAGGGTAATCCGATATCGGGTGTACCTTACGTCAGCCCAGTTTCGACAAACAGCACCGGAGTACCAACGTCAATACCATTTCCAGTACGCCTGGAACCGATACCCGATGCATTGTCACCGACACCAAAAGCGAATAGTGCCCCAAAGGTAGAATCACCCACAGAAACCATTGCCCGTAAACAAGCTGAAGATAATGAAGCTACCAAAAAGGCAATAGAAGACCAAGTGGGGCGATTGACAGCAATAGCAACAGCAATTGCAGCCCTAACACCTGCCATTCAAGGCATACCGAACGCGATCGCAAATAGTCCCAATGTTCGTGCTGCAAACCGCGACGATGTGCAAGGGGCTGTTTGCGAGATATCTCAGCCTACTGGTTGCCTTGGTGCGCCAATCAAGCAAGCTGAGGATGCAGCAAAAGCCAACGGTAATAAACTTGATCAACTAAATGCTGCTCTTGGTGCAGGTAATGCGGGTGCAAATGCAGCACTTCTTGCGGGGCAGGAAACTATTTTACAAAGATTGGGCGATCAACTACCTGGGGGAATTGGTGGGAAGCTTTCAAGATTTGCTGATTGGATGCATCTTGATCGCCTTTTAAATTTAATGACTTTTGCTGCAACAGTTCATAATGCAGCAATGCTATCCAACAACCTAGCGCAAACTTTATTTAGTGCAATTGGTAATGTTTTAAGTGCAATTGGACTAAAAAAAGAAGATGGTAGCGCTTTTGATATTGGTAGTGTAATTTCTTCCGGGATTGAATCTTTAATCAAAGGAATGATTGGAGAATAAAATTACAAGGCGCTTAATAGCACCTGGAAAAAAGCAAATCGTATTTATCAAGCTGCGGCTAACCTTTTAAATTCAATTCAATCGCTCAGTGCATCTATTCTTAGTGCTTTGGAGGTTGTTGGGCAATGGAATGCAAAAGTTGCTAATGCTTTAAAGCGTTTTGGAGTCGTCGGTGAAAAAGCTTATTCATGGATGAATCCGAATGTCAATTTTCAAAATAAATACTTCACTGCCCTTGAAAACGCCACTAACGTTATCTCTCAAGTAGACCAAGTAGCAAGTGAGGTTTTATCAATTAAAGAAACAGTGGGGCAGATTGTAGAACAGAAAAAAGAAGTTGATGATTCATTGAAAGAAACTGACACTAGTAAACAAAAAACAGATTTACCCGAAGCGGTCAAAATAGCACAAAAAGAAAGTGAATCAAAAGCAGCAAGCGCGGCAAAACCCGTAAGCGAAACCGATAAAGAAGCAGATGAGGATTAAAAATGGTTGCTCAATTTCCAATTACCCCAACAACACCAGCGAAGAACCTTACACCGCAAATCAAGGTAGATGTGCTTACTTTCACCGAAGCAATTCTACTAGTAACTGAACTGGGGATGCCAAGACATTATCGAATGTGTGCTATTGATATTGCAATAAGCAATGTCAATAAAAACCTAGCAGTGGGAACATTCTCAAGGGTTTTTGCTTATGCACAATCTCTAGCTAACAATGATATTAATCCGACACCAAACGTTAATGCTAATCCAGTAGAAGCTTCCGCTAACTTGCTTCAGGCTAAACCGACTACAGGTATAACGCTATCCATAGATTCAACAGAAATAATATCAGTGTGTGCCTTGACGTTGAGCATTGCCAACCTCCGGTTAGATTACATGGACGAGTATTTCAATAGCACACTAACATACTTGACAAATGCTATTGCAAGCGATTTAAATCCTAGCACATAGACATGGCATTACCAACTAACTTTAGCGAATTTGAACACCTCCAAGATACAGTTAGACTTGCACACAATAAAGCTGTTCGAGCATATTTTAAAAATCAAGCTGACGACGATATTTCCACCCCAAAAGCAAGTCTTAAACACGCTTGCTTAATGAAAGATGAAGATAGCGCAGTCATGACACAAATGAGGTCATGGCTGTTTGAAATTACCATTGGACACGCTCAATCTTTACAAGCTCCTATTTATGGGATTCCAGTACAAGAGCTACAAAGAGAGTCTAAATTCAGGCCACAAATAAAACTTTATTTCAAAGAACCATACGATTTTGAAAAACATGGTGATGGTACAGAACAGGTACGCGGTGAAATCGGCTTTCGGATCATGAACAAAACTGCTGATACTATTTCAAGAGCCGATGCTGTAGGATATGCCCGTGAAATCAAGGCAGAGTTTGCTACACCTCCATTGATTTGGAAAAAAGGTAAATATAAATGCACATACCTAGATTTAGATAATGGGTTTGATTTACGCTTGTTGTGTTTATCTAAAACTGAGGGTGAATCTACGGTTAAATCAGTTTTAAAAATATTAGATAAAACTTATAGTGATAATAATTTTCAATTTATAGAAAATACTAAAGAGTTTCCAACTAATCCAGGCACACATCGAGTTTATGGCAGGACAGTTAAGAAATTTAGGCAACGTCCAACGGCGGAGGTGAAATTTACACACGCTCAACTACTTATTCCTGGACAAGTCAAGCCCGTTAATCTGGTAGGACTTAACGGACGACTCAGAAGTGCCATCGAAAACGTGACCGCTCCATAAGGCTTTTAATTCTTTCTAATTCTTTTTCGGAAAGTTAACTTGTCACTGGTTTAATTCTGCCTAAAACACGGTGCTAGCTTGGGTTGATAACTAAGTAGCAAGTTTGTAGGATTTTAGACAAGATGGGCAGATATGGTGACATTCGGCGAGCTAAAGAACTAGGCGATGCTTTAACCAAACTACGTGAATGGGAAGACAAGACGCTAAAGGAAAAAAGAGCGGCATACAAAGCACAGCGTGGTACTTCAGTAAGGGTCAAAGTTATTCGCGCTAAAGGATATGTTGAGTCTTTTGAACTTCAGGGGCGTATATATTTGCCAGTGAAACTGCTTTCAGATAATCAAACGGGAGGCAACGCCACCACGCTAGCAAATGTAGTCCGCGAAGCAGTACAAACAAGTGGACGGACTCTTGCAGTAGGTTTTGAATTGCCTACGGGTGGTTTGTTGCTTGATAATTTAACCGGCTATCGCCCAGCAAAGCTATCGCTAACAGATCGTGGGGCAGAAGTCGCTGACAGCAAATCACGCATTACGGATCTTGAGTACAAGCGGTATGACAACAAAAGTGTTTCGTCTGCTTTCGGTTCTAAAGCTACCGGCAGTGAGCCTTACGCAGATGCTGTTGCAGAAATAAGTGACATAGCATCAATTAAAGCTTTTGCTCAAAAAGAAGGTAATCGAGTTTCGTTTATTCCAGAGGTTATCTAATGAGCGGTTTGTTACTGCCAGATTACCGTGATTTGTTAATGGTATCCTCTGGCGATGAGCGCAGTATCAAAGGGATGGTAACTATCAATCAAGCTTCTGCTGACTGGCTAGCAAGCAGGATAGATACAGGTACTTATTTTGATGTGTTAGATCATTTTGGGATAGACCCTTTTTCACATCTTAATCCTGTAGAAGATTTGGTTTTTAATCAAGTTATTACGTTAAACCTTTGACATGAGGGAATTACAGCTTGGTAATTCTAGTAATTGGGAGAATATTCACAACGAAAATATTTCGGCAATATTTCTACCTAAAACTGGGGGCGGATATATAACCGTCCCTATTCCGGAAATATCTATTGCTGTTTTGCTAAATGTTTTTGTTGTAGCAGTTAAAATCTCTACTAATGTCCCAGAAGGTAGAGAATGGAAATTTGCGGGGCATATAAAGCAATCTGTTAGCACAGGAATAGCTTTTGATAATTCTCAGGATGCTAGCTTTAACAGAAGGCAGCCTTTGTTTTTAGATAAGATAAATCTTGTTTTCTTTCCCAAGATTTCCACTAGCTACAGTATTTCTATTCAGGTTCCTAAGTGGTTTGAAAATGCTGGGGTTGCTGTTTGGCGTTACACGGGGCCAGATTATGATTCTGATTTAGCCCGTATTGAATCAAAAATTGATGCTCTTTAAATGAAAATCGATGTTGGCAACACTCTAACTATTATCCTTGGACTACTTACTTTAATTGGAGCGATTTACCGATTAGCTCAAGTTGAAGCAAATATTAACAGCAAGATTTCTGATAATGAATCAAAAATGTTGATAATTGTTGATGCGCTGAAAGACAGCTTAGTTGACAAATTAAATGCTATCAATGCCAAGCTAGAGATACACATAACTAAATACGAAGGCGACAAAGAATATATTTATATATATCGATTGAATGACAATGAGAAAACCATTGAGCATAAATTCAATCGACTCGCCAGCTGGATAACTCAAATAGCTGGATTTCTTCACAGGAAAACTGGTTTTCAAATCCGCGATGATAAATTCTAAACCTACTTAAAATCAATGCTATCTCTTCAAGACTTTACCGATGAATTAGAAACCTGGGATAATTTCAAAACTTATTTAGAAGCACTCCCAACCAATCAAGTTGGTGGTTTAACAGCAAGTGCTAAATTCCACCCGGTAGGGCTTTAACTGCGGATTAAATATCAAAACCAAAGTGTTGACATTAATTCGGTTTTATCGGCAATCGATGCCCATGAAATTCTGACTCCAATTTGGATCAGAAAATATCTTGATTATTTTTTGGGTAGACAAGAGGAAGAGATGTACTCTGTTGAAACTTGTCTAAATCTACTCAACAGAATTATTGAGGAATTGACTCCTCTTTCTGAGCAACCAGAGCAAGCCATTGATTCATCTCAATAAAAACTTCACACTTTTGATTGTTATCCCACATCCACCACCCACCAGCTAATCCCGCGTAGAAGTTAAAATCAGCAATTTCCCTCAAGGTCAGATCATCCGAGCATTCTCTGACCTTTTTCCATAGGATAAACTCAAGCCCTGAAAGCCATCTAGCTGACCACATTCTTTCTGAAAAACTGGTCATCATCTCCCAAACCATTTGTTTTGGGTCTTCTGCGATCGTTAATTCATTCATGTCTTGCGGGGATGCTTTAGGGTAACTGAAAGTTTTTGTCACAGGATGGGCAAAGGCAGTCTGTATGTGATTTGAACGATAATTTGACCAAAGAGACGGGACATACTTCACTGGGGATTCACTCTAGCTGAGTAGCTAAAGCCTTAACAAACTCTCTAGACGTAAACTGAAACATAAACTGTAAAACTTTAGATATCTGGTTTAAATATGCATTATCCAGAACCCTTGTAGAGATGTAGCACTGCTACATCTCTACATTTTTTCTACCAAATATCTCGTGAGTAGAGTAAGTGAAAGGGGTAAGCTTTTTTAAAATCGTATGAGATGGGCTACTTTGATGTTCGTCGATTAACTAGGGTAGCGCTAGCTTGGTCAACAGGCATTAGCACAACTTCATTAATATTGACATGGGGCGATCGCGTCACACAGAAAAATATCACATCAGCCACATCATCTGCTGTTAGGGGTGTAACTCCCTGGTAGACTTTGTTGGCGCGTTCAGTATTTCCGTGAAAGCGTACCTCGCTAAATTCCGTTTCTACCATACCAGGGTCAACGGAAGTTACACGTACCTGTGTTCCTAATAGGTCTTGTTTTAAACCTTCAGAAATTGCTCTGACAGCAGCTTTGGTAGCACAGTAGACATTACCACCGGGATAGGTTTGATGTCCGGCGATGGAACCTAAATTTACCACATGACCGCGATCGCGACTTACCATTCCCGGAACGACATAGCGGGAGACGTAAAGTAAACCCTTAACGTTAGTATCAATCATGTCTTCCCAATCTTGAAAGCTGCCTTCGTGCAACTTGTCTAAACCACGACTTAGACCAGCATTATTAATGAGAATGTCGATGTCAGACCAGGCAGAGGGTAGAGTCGCAATGGCAGATTCAACAGCATGGCGATCGCGCACATCTAATTGTAGTAAATGAATTTCAGTACTAAAATCTTTACTTAGAGTATCTGCTAGCTGCTGCAAACGTTCTAACCGTCGTGCTGCTAAAATCAGTTTTGCACCCGCACCAGCAAAGATTTTTGCACAGGCAGTACCAATACCACTACTTGCACCAGTGATCAAAATAATTTGATTTTGTAGGGAAATCATTAGGATAGTTAGGAGTGAGGAGTTAACAGTTATGAATTATGAATTAGCACAAGTTTCATCGTTCATAATTTATCATCAGTCGGTCATAACTCCTAACTCCTAACTCCTAACTACTTCTTCACTACTTGCAAGCGCTGAGTTACCATAGTCATTCCATTACCCCGCAGGATGACAGCAGAAACCCATTGGCTACCTGGGATAGATGGTGCTTGTCCAACTTTAAACAGTCCGCCAGATGTTAATAATTGCAAATCTACGGGTGTGGGGTTAAGAAATTTATCTGGTTTAATGGGTTCTTCTAGCGCCGTTCCTAGTAGAAAATCATCACCAAGTGGCTCTTGGACGATCGCATCAAAATTATACTTCTGACCAACTTGCACCTGCTGTGGTAATTTAAAATCAATTTGGGGTGGTTTGCTACCAGAGGTAAGCAAGGTTCGTTCTGACAAAATGTCTTGGCGGACTATTTTTCCGCCTTCAATACGCTGACGCGATTTAATCGTCGCATTAAGAGCCAACTTATTAGTGTTACCAGAGGGTAAGCCAGTTATCTTTGTTTCTGTTTCAGCAATAATCCCATTGGCTTCAGGTTTTGAAGATAGCAGTTTCGTGCTGTATTGCAATTTCGGATATCGTTGCCAAAATGAAGTCAAAGACTTTTCCAGGGTTTGGAGGTTTAATCCATCGCCATGAGTGAAATTGGGGCTGTAAAATTGCAACACTCCTCTGACATCGCCTCGGCTAGCAGCGCTATCAACTTGTGTCAACAGGTTTTTCAGATCGGCTGGTGCATTTTGGGATGTTGTGGCTTGAGATAATTGCTGTGGTGTTGCAGCCTGAGTACGTTGCCAACCAGTTGTTAAACCAATAGTCAGCAGAAACGAAACCAGCCAGATATTTGCTGGAAATTTGAGTTGTCGTCTCACTAAGGCGGTAATAATGTTAGTCATTGGTAAGAATTTACTGATTTGATTAGAGAAAGTAAGCAAATTGTTTTATCTTAGTTAAGCTAGACGCTAAACGGTAGAGGTTTGATGGCAAACGCACCGATACGATTATTAATAGCTGCCAGTGGGACTGGTGGACATTTGTTTCCAGCGATCGCCCTGGCGCAAAAACTTCCAGACTATCAAATAGAATGGCTGGGAGTACCCGATCGTCTAGAAACTCAACTTGTCCCCAAACAGTATCCCTTGAATACTATTGCAGTTGAAGGGTTTCAGCAAGGGTTTGGACTTTCTTCGATTCGCATTTTGGGTAAACTCGCCCTTTCGATTCTAGAAGTCAGACGAATTCTCAAACAGGGGAATTTTCAAGGGGTATTTACCACAGGCGGTTACATTGCCGGGCCAGCCGTAATTGCGGGGCGTTCTCTCGGTTTACCAGTGATTTTCCACGAATCTAACGCCTTACCAGGTAAAGTAACTCGCTTTTTTGGCCCTTGGTGTAGTGCGGTAGCCTTGGGATTTGAAGTAGCTGCTAAGTATTTACCTCGTGCCAAAAATGTCTATGTTGGTACTCCTGTAAGAGAGCAATTTCTTGATGGGGCAATTAATGCACCATTGGATTTAGCTATTCCTGATGGTGTTCCTTTAATTGTTGTTTTTGGTGGTAGCCAGGGTGCAGTTGCAGTAAATAAGTTGGTGCGCGAATCTGCAAAAGCTTGGTTTGATGCTGGTATTTATGTAGTACATTTAACTGGCGATCGCGATCCCGAAGCAGACAGTCTCAAACATCCACAGTACATAGCCTTACCTTTTTACAACAATATGGCAGCGTTGTTGCAACGTGCTTCTTTGGCGATTAGTCGTTCTGGCGCAGGTAGCTTAACAGAGTTGGCAGTATGTGGAACGCCAGCGATTTTGATTCCTTACCCCTTTGCCGCAGAAGACCATCAATCTTACAATGCAGACGTATTTACAAAAGCTGGTGCGGCGTTAACACTGAAGCAATCGGAGTTGACGACTGAAGCATTGCAAAGTAATGTCTTGAATTTATTGCAGTCACCGCAAGAGTTAACAAATATGGGGGAAAAAGCAAAGGCGATCGCAGTTCCTGATAGTGCCGACAAGTTGGCGCAGTTAATGCGTGAGGTGATAGAAAAATAACTTTGATTATTTAGTATTAAAGAATATGTTATTTAGCAAAAAATTCCGCTTTACAGTAGGTTGTGCTGCCTTATTACTTGTCAGTTTAGTAAGTAGTTATCTATATACCCACTCAAAAACTAAACAGCTAGCTCAAGAAAATCACTCATTTACTCAACAAGAAAATTCTACCCTACTTCAATCACAGATTTTTCTGACCTCAAATCAAGCTGCCGATCAACTTACTTCAAGGTTTCAAAATGCTTTTTCATCTCGACAGAACTTGTTAGCAGCATCTGTACCCTATCCAGTTATTGATGAGTTCAAAAAATATAAATTTAACATTAATGGCAGCCAGATTGCTACACCAGGAAAATTACCAAATAGTAAAGTTAAATTTAATCAAGGAGATTTATTAACTGTTCTCGTTAATACTAAAAAATATTTTCAAGATTATGCTTCAAAAGACCCAGATATTATGCGTCCAGGAGTACTTACTACTCAAGGAGTTACTGTACCAGATGTCCTCACAACTTTGGATTTCATGATTGCTGTTTTGAAAGAGGATATTGCTAATAATCGGGCTACTCGTTTACAAGACTCTAAATTTATTAATACCAATTTTCGAGTCATTAAATGGTCTGCCTACAACCCCAAAAGTAAACAGCAAAAACAATTACGAATCACCAAATATGCTGTATTTACTCACCCTGGTTCCCGCAAGAAAACCTCTACTTTTAATATACCAATTTATAGCTTAAAAGATAACTCTAATAACGATAAGTTTTACACTCGATACACAAAGCAAGATGTTTTGTCTGGTATTTATGAACCAGGTGGTAGAGAATTTGGAAAAGTTACAACTCTTGCTTATCTAACTAGAAATGGCTTAGAAGAAGCAATTATGCAAGGAACAATCCTGATTAATTTTACAGATGGTGATCAGGCATTTTTTAATGTAGATAGAAACAATGGAATGGCTTATATCCGCGGATTAAAGGCAACAGCACAAAAGCGTTATTGGTATTTTAGAGAAGTTGATGATATTAAAGGCTATGGATACAAAATAGATGCAAAAATTTCTATTAAACCCGGAGTTACTTTTGCTGGAGATGTTTTGAATATCGGTTTAGGTAAGGTGATTGTGATTGAGCATACTCAAGGTGGTCGCAAACATTTGCAAATGGGAGTCATCGCCGATACAGGTGGAGCATTTTTACCCAATCTTTATCAGCTAGATTTTTTGGCTGGGATTTTTAAGAATAAAAAAGAATTTGGGCAGAATATAAGCCAATTACCGGAATATGCCACAGCATATTTTTTAGTCAAGAAGTAATGCATTGACCAAAGAGGGGGGGAGGGGGGAAGGGGGAAAGGGGAAAGGGGAAAGGTTAAAGGGAAAGGAAAAAGATGTATTTCGAGATACGTAGTACGAGACATACAGCGTCCTCGCCTCGTATCAAGCCCCTAACTTTAGTTATGGGGTTCCCTTTCCCTTTTGCCTTTAACCTTTTCCCTGCCCGAAGGAAGGGCTTGACCTGATGTCAAAAATCTATGCACGGGTTAACAATTCTAAGTTGTGGCCATCGGAATCATAGAAATAGAAGCCACGACCTTCCTTTCTGTGGTTAATCTGTCCTTTATTCTGATGCATGGGGTCGCTACTGTATCCAATACCTGCCTCTTTGATGCGTGCAAAAATTGCATCAAATTCTTCATCACTGACATGGAACGCATAATGATGTGGCTCGAACGCTTCAGCGTCGGCGAAGTCGAGCGTTAATGCATCATTTATATGCACAGCAGCGAAGTAACCAGCGGGAAGCTCGACCTCTAAACCGAAAATTTTTGCAAAGAACCTCGCCGATGCTTCTTTATCATGTGCGGGCACTATAGTGTGATTTAAAGTAATTGTCATGTCACACCTTCCCTCCTAATTTTGGTAGTAATCCATATCAACTCTCGATTTCAGAGTCGATAACAACAATGTTCCTTTCTATTTTATCTTTTGGGCGCTAACGCCGAAGTAAATATATCTAAATCCTGTGTTCAATGTATTTGGAACAACCGCAAACACTAAGCATCAAGTTTAAATAAGCAAACCTGATAACTCGTATCAGATTTACTGTAGTAATAAAACTTGATTAAAAATTGTAAAGCAGTGTAAAGTACATTCACAGGCGAAAACTTTACCGCCTGATTCATAAATAACTAACCGCACTTATAAAACAATGACAACAACCTTACAACAGCGCTCAAGCGCCAATGTATGGGATCGATTCTGCGAATGGATCACCAGCACCAATAACCGGATCTACATCGGTTGGTTCGGCGTAGTGATGATTCCAACCCTACTAGCCGCAACCGCTTGCTTCGTAATCGCCTTCATCGCAGCTCCTCCAGTAGACATAGATGGTATCCGCGAACCAGTAGCAGGTTCCTTAATTTACGGAAACAACATCATCTCCGGTGCAGTAGTACCTTCCTCCAACGCAATCGGTTTGCACTTCTACCCAATTTGGGAAGCAGCATCACTTGATGAGTGGTTGTACAACGGCGGTCCTTACCAATTGGTAATTTTCCACTTCCTGATTGGCGTATTCTGCTACATGGGTCGTGAGTGGGAACTATCCTACCGCTTAGGTATGCGTCCTTGGATTGCAATTGCATATTCTGCTCCAGTTGCAGCAGCAAGCGCAGTATTCTTGGTATACCCCATCGGACAAGGATCATTCAGCGATGGTATGCCCTTGGGTATAAGTGGAACCTTCAACTTCATGATCGTGTTCCAAGCAGAACACAACATCTTGATGCACCCCTTCCACCAATTAGGTGTAGCTGGTGTATTCGGCGGAAGCTTGTTCAGTGCAATGCACGGAAGTTTGGTAACTTCCTCCTTGGTTCGTGAAACCACCGAAACCGAATCTCAAAACTACGGTTACAAGTTCGGACAAGAAGAAGAAACCTACAACATCGTTGCGGCTCACGGCTACTTCGGTCGGTTAATCTTCCAATACGCTTCCTTCAACAACAGCCGTTCACTGCACTTCTTCCTCGCAGCATGGCCTGTAATCGGCATCTGGTTCACCGCCTTGGGTGTCAGCACAATGGCGTTCAACTTGAACGGTTTCAACTTCAACCAATCAATCATTGACTCTGAAGGTCGTGTGATTTCAACTTGGGCAGATGTAATCAACCGCGCTAACCTGGGTATGGAAGTAATGCACGAGCGTAATGCTCACAACTTCCCTCTGGATTTGGCTGCTGGCGATTCTGCTCCTGTAGCAATAAGCGCTCCTGCTATCAACGGTTAATCATAATCTGAGATAAGCTCTTCACGTTTATCTGTAAAAGAAAGACGCTCTCCCGAAAGGGGGGGCGTTTTTCCATTGGGTTAATTAATCCATTAAGCATGACATTGAAGTGTAAAAATGACCCTCATAGTTGAGAAGTTAGGTAATAATTATCAAAAAGTAAATTTTACGGGTAATAATTGCTAGCAGCGCAGATAATTGCCTGAAAGCTCAAGTATAAGGAGAAGCCAATAATGATTTTACACCGTGGACGTAGGGTAGTAGCTGCTTTGCTGCTGTCAGTGGTACTACTGACAACAGCCTGTAGCCCAAAAGAACCTGGACGTTTTGACCAGGCGCAAAAAGAAAGCACTCAACAGAAAAAGGGTCTTGCGGTAGCTAAAACTGCAACTCAGGGTAGCGAATTTAATAAATTTTTCCCAAAAGCTGGTGATGGCTACCAACGCGTCTATACCCAAGAGAAAAAAGGCTTTGCGGAAGCGAAGTTGAAAAAAGGCGGTAAAGATATAGCGGTGCTGTCTATTTCTGATACTACTAGCACACCCAGTGCAGCAGCAAAGTTCTCGAAAAGCACTAAAGAAATTGGCGGTTATCCTGCAATAGAAGTTGGTAAAACGCAAACTGCAATTTTGGTAGGTAAGTACCAAGTAAAAGCACTTTCTCGTGATTCATCATTTACAGGTAGCGATCGCGAAGATTGGCTAGAGAAGTTTAATCTTAATGGTTTGGCTAACCTGAAATGATTTGCACTACTAACATTCAGATCATAAAACCTAAATAAGGAGATTTTTGTGAGCAAATCGATTGTTGAGTTGGTTGATCAATTGCCAACTGGCGGCTTGACTGTTTCTATGTTGAAGTCTCTCGATTTTGTTGCTCCTGGAGAGTGGCAAAATACCGTTGGCTTTGTCAACACTATCAAGAAAGTCACAGGGGAAGACGACGAAGATTTAATTCAGCAAATTGGCGAAAGAGCGATTTATCTATTCAACGATAAATCCCAAGGATACCAAACAGCCTTGTGGTTATATCAAACCGTTGATGCTACAGATAAAGCGCTTGGTGCAGCAGCCTTAGCTAACAAAGTCGGCGAAAAAATTCCTTTGTTGGGTTTTTTAAACTCTGTCACTCCCAAGCCAGATAAAGCCCAAACCATTGATTTGACATTAAAATTAGTGGCTGAGTTGGTAGCCTTTTGTCAAATTAATGGGATTCCGGGAGATAGTATTGGGGATTTTGTCGCCTCTTTAGGTGAGTATAGTGGAGAGTCGCTGATCCGTATGGTGGCATTAGTTTGCGTTGATGGTTTGATACCTTTGGGCCCAGATTTTATCAGCAAAGCGATATCTGGGCTGAATCAAACAAATCCACAGGAGTTAGAACAAAACTCGACTTTCCAAAACATCAAAGATGTGATTCCAGGTAACAATGCTGGTAGTAAACTCAACTTTATCGGCGAAAGCTTTGACTCAGTTAAAGGTTGGATGAATGGGTTAGTTAGTGCCAATAATTTAACGCCGCAAAAGGTTGTCCACAACTTGCAAAGTTTTACCGATATTGCTGATGACAAGTTGGACTACCTCGCAGCATTCCTGGATGTAGCAACAAATTATTATGAGCACACTGGCACGCAAACTTTAGCACATCGCTTGATTGAACGCGCGGTGGCTGAGATTTAGGTTGATGGGTGATTGAAGAAGGTTACAGGTTACAGGGGACAGATTATTCCCTATTACCTGTAACCTGTAACCTCCTAATCCAGGGCCTATTGGGGTAAATGCAATTCTGCTGCGATCGCATATAAGTAAGGTTGAAAAATAGCCAAGTTCTCTAGTTTATCAAACTTACCTGTTTGCGTACCTGTGTCAAATGCAGTAGTCATTACGTAAAGTTTAGTACCATCAAAGGCAACATGACCGATATGTTGCTCTTGTACTCCACCTTGTCGCTTAAGTCCGGCGAACCCATAACGGATTCCCTGAAGCTTACCAATGGGTACTGGTTGCGGTGGGTAGGCTGAGAAAATAATCTCTTTTCCATATTCACCCTGGCGATCTTTGGCTAACGCAGCGTAGTGGTCTATAACCCAAGTTTTAAGTACTGGTAATAACTGGGTTTGGTACTTGGGACTTTGGTAGTCTACTAAAGAAGCAGTTGGAATACCCGCTGCTAAGAGTTTCTTTCGGAAATCCTCATTGTTTGCTAGTGGGTAAATGTTAATCTCAACTGTACCCAAACGTTTTCCTTTGGAGGAGACACACAACAGGGGTGGATTTCCTTCACAGGGATAAATTTGCCAGTTAGTTGGAGCAGCAGTACTTCCCAGGATTTTCTGCCAGATATTTTCCTGATTAGAGTTGGGAAGTTTCGCAACGGTAGGAGGTTTTACTACTTTGGGTGGAGAAAATTGGGGTAGAACAAATTTGGCTCCTACTGGTATTAATACCAGCAAAATAGAGCCTAGTAATAAATGATAAAGTCGTAACATTTTTTCAAAATCCAGAGCCAGGGATTGCAAACTAACGATATTTACAATACTTTACGGATACAGAGGAAGAATACATTTATATTGCTGCAAGTTCCGCAAATGGAACTCAACAAACTATAGCGCTTCTTTGTAAAATCAGGTATAAATTAGGAGCGCATAGTTAGCTGTGCGTCTCTACGAAATGCTCTAAGTAGCTATGTATAAATAAATTAAAGTTTGTAGTAAGGACTTTAGTCCTAATACACCTTGCTATGAGCGATGAATCGCTCACTACAAACTAGGATTTTATTGTATGTTTTATTATGCCTACTTAGTTCACGCAATTGAAAATATATACACTTAGTAGCGCTGAAAAACGGTACAGCCCTACTACGAACAGCTTGTTTATTAATTGATGTGTGCCTAATTACTTGTGGCTTGCCGGAGGTATGGCAACAATGAAGAGATGCTGGCTAGATGTCAAATCGAAGGGCAAATTTGCTGGGACTTTTAATTGAAGCGAGAACGTTGTTGACGACGTTGTTTGTGCCTAGCAATTGCTTTACGCTTCTCTTTTTCTATTGGCGTCTCAAAGTGACGCTTTTTTCTCATATCTTGGAAAATTCCTGCTTTAGAAACTTCCCGTTTAAATCTTCTCAAAGCTGATTCGATACCTTCATTCTCTCCCAAAACTACTTGTGTCATTCTCATTCCTCCTTAATCTGGATGAATAGTTCAGGACTACATACTAAATAAAATATTCCAGCAGAATGGAGCCTTTGGCTTTATCTGCTGGAGACTCTAAATGTGAAATTTTCAGGAATCTACTTAGTAGCGATTATTGTTGCGGCGGGCATTATTACCGCCACCCCAGCTACCACGAGAGGAGTTACTTCTTTCCTCACGAGGTTTAGCTTTGTTCACTTTCAAATCACGTCCCATCCATTCAGCACCATCAAGTGCATCAATGGCAGCTTGTTCTTGTGTGTCTGATTCCATTTCCACAAAAGCGAACCCACGAGGCCGTCCTGTTTCCCGATCTGTGGGTAGTTGAACACGATTTACTGTTCCGTATTCTGCAAAAGCCTGCTTTAGGTCCTCTTCTGTAACCTGATAGGACAGGTTTCCGACGTAAATTGACATAGAAATCTCCGAATTCAGGGAGTGTAGAGAGTTAAATTCGGAGAGACGGTTTTTAGAAATCAAAACGAGTTACTCAACCGAAAATAATCTTTATGTCCATGAGTGTAGCACAGCATTCAGCCTTTGAATATTGTCTGGTAGTGAATTTTATTCACAAATCAAACCTTTAAGGACGGTTTGCAGACTTTCTAAAGACTGGCTTTTGTTGCTTGTACTATAAAAGTTACACTTTTAATCGGAAATCGTAATTAACTCGCGATCGCCCAGGTATTTAGTGTTTTGAAAATTAAGCTGTGGACTAAAGAGTAAAGATTATTATTGGTGGTAGTGCTAATCATACCATGATTAACTATCTTAAAAGAAATTTCAAAAACATTCATTCTCAAATGCATTATTAGCTATGGTCAAACTGCGCTAAAATCCCTTCTGCTTTGTTACACAATACTTCGTGATATTCAGCATTACTAGCTAGCAAACCTCCCCATTGATTGATATCACCAGTGTTATACTGCAACGGCGTGCCATCGAAATGAGTAAATTTGCCACCAGCTTCTGTTAAAATAAGCTCTGGGGCTGCTATATCCCAATCTTTGGGCGCAGACTTGCCGGAAAGGGAAATGTAGATATCTGCCTGTTGCTCGACAATGGTAGCGATTTTGCAGCCTACACTACCCACAGATTTCTGATTTTGACAGGGTAAGTTTTGTAGTAAATAATCTAAGCGTTGGTTGCGGTGAGAGCGACTAACGACTAAGGTTAAATCTTCAATTCGTTTGCCTGACGACACTTGTAAAGGAACAGATCCGTCACAAGTTTCTACAAATGTACCCCCGCCTTTGGTAGCGTAATACAACTTTTGAGCCTCTGGTACTGCCACCACTGCCAACACTGGGCGTGTTTCCTTGACTAAAGCAATGTGAACTGCATAGTCGCCAGTTTTTTCGATAAAATCTCGCGTGCCATCCAACGGGTCAATTATCCATACCCAAGAGGCAGAAGCCTGTCTACCACTACTTGACGATTGATAAGTTTCTTCGCTGATGTAAGCAAAATCTTCGTTACCCAAAGTTGCTTGTAGCCTCTGCAAAATGTATTGACTCACAGCTACATCAGCAACAGTGACAGGCTCATTCTGCTTATATTGAATTTCTAAGTTAGGGTCTTTTGCTGTGCCGTCGTAATACGATCGCAGTATATCTGCTGCGCCCCAACCTACCTCACGAGCGATCGCTAATATTTCTTGTAAATCTTTCATTAATTTGGCCTATCTAAAAATATGCATAACGTGATTAGGGACGGCACAGCGATACTTAGTTTAACTAATTACGAATTACGAATTATCTTAAATCCATCCAGCGCCGAGTACCAAAAAATTTACAGGAATCAGCAGCAATATTAGCTGCCAGTGTTAGTGCATCAGTAAAGCTTTCCCTTAAAATGTAATGACAGAAAGCACCGTGAAAAATATCTCCAGCCCCTAACGTATCAACTGCTTGAATCTGCGGCACATCTACGATACCAGTTTTAGTGCCACTCAAGTATTCAATTGGTTCTTGTCCGTGGGTAATGGCGATGTGAGGAATATGAAATCCACTGAGATAGCTAAATACATCTTCTCCAGTCTGGCAGTTGGGGGGATAAAAATTAGCTGAACAGATAGCATAATCCACAAACGGTAGAATTTGCTCAAATCCACGCTTCCAACTACCACCATCAATTACCACTGGGATATTATTGGCCTTAGCCATTTGGGCTATGGAATCACCAACCACCATCTGATGTCCATCAATCAGTACGATATCGACATTCTGCAAAATATCTGGCGGGATAGATGCGCTGCTAGCTTGAGTTTTCACAGCATTGATCGAAACCACAGCGCGTTCACCTGTGACTTGAGTGACAATAATCGAAGATACAGGCGGTACTAAATCAGTGCTAGGCTCAAGGTCTGCGATCGCAACTTTGTAATTTGCCAAGTCATCTCGAATTAGCTGCGTCATTGGGTGAGAACCTACTACACCTAAGACAGTAGCCTGATTTCCTAAATAATTAAAAGTTACAGCCGCATTTGTTGCTGGGCCCCCTGCCGCTATAGTATGGTCAGTAGCGACAATCTTCTGATTATTCTTGGGGGCAGAGTCAGCAAGATAAATCAAATCTAAAGTTGCTAAACCTACAAATAACCCACTATTCATCTGCTCTTTTGTTCAAAATTCAATTCTGAGTTCTGGCTCACTTCGACTCCTTTCGACTTCGCTCAAGGCAAGTCGCTCAGTGACTTCCTGACTCCTGAATTCTTTCTTGGAAAATGGATATGGCTCTTGGCGACTGATAACATCAATCGCTGTCTTCAACCAATTAATATAAGTCTCTTCTCTTCGGATTACCAACTCCAGCACCAGCCTTTGCATTACCTGCTTGCGGTTGGCAGATTCATCACCCAGCGATGGCAAATCGATGCTTTCACATTCAGCCAGCTTTTTGCTTCGAGCCACCAATTGTTGCTCCAGTAGGTGAATGATGGTTTCATTGGACAACTGATCTGCAAAATGCAATTGGACGAGTAAAGGTTCTCTGATAGTCGGTAAGGGCTGATGAATCCCTAGCCATCGGCTAAATTCGACTTTCCCTGGCTCCGTCACACTGTAGACTTTGCGGTTGGGGCGATCGTGTTGAATCTCAATGTTACAGGTAATCCAGCCTTGCTCAACTAGCTTATCGAGAGTTCTGTAAATTTGTGCCTGATCTGCTGGCCATAGATGGGCGATGCATTGATCAAAGCAGCTCGTTTTGAGGTCGTAGCCCGTCATTTCTTGCTGCTGAAGAAGACCTAAAATTACATTTGCTAGCGACATGAAGATGGTTTTCCCATAATTGATATTTTCTCGCTCGGTTCTACACTATGTATTTCTTATAATTTTATGTTAATATATGATTAATCAAATATAAGATATGACGTTTATAAAAGATATAGTTATTATAGTGCTTCTTAGCAGGGAAACCAAATACATAAAAAACTCTATTCACAAGGACATGGGGAAGAAGAAGGGAATAAGTTAAAAGTAACAGCGTACAGATTCCTATCACCTGTTACCTGTCACCCCAATCCTAATGAAATTATTTAAGCCATTGAAGACTATTGTAACAAGAGGATAAGTAACATTGACTTCTAACACACTTACCCAAAGAATACGTCAGCATCAATATCTGCGTGATTTACGAAACAAATTACTCCACCTTCATAAGATGTTGCTGGAGACAGAACGTATTGCCTACGAACAGATTAGTGGACGAGTATCAAGTGCAGAACTTCTTCAACTAGTCATTGCTCACGAACAATTTGCTTGGCTACATCGCATTTCTGAGATGGTTGTGCAAGTTGATGAAATGCTCCAAGCAGATGAACCGATATTGCTGGACGATTTCCAAAAATTGATTGCTGATGTCCGTACACTCATTGTACCGCTAGAGACTGGTAATACCTTTGAGAGAAAGTACTACAACGCTCTCCAGCGTGAACCTGGTGCTATTTTGGCACATGCGGATATATCCAAATTTCTCACGGCTAAGGTTTAATATCCCAAATTATTTGTAGTAGGGACGCACAGATCACTGGTGTCAACTTAAGCTAAAAGCCTTTTCAAATCTCGTTTCCAGCCCAGAGGCTGTAAACGAGACAAGGAGACAATATCTAAAAGCTGGTTCTAGGCTGGCTTTCACGTTAAGTTGACACCAATGGCGAGACGCCCACTCTACAAAAATCATCCCTTGATTCAGCAACGCCGCTTTTTTAACTGGAAGTCCCTAAAGGTAAGATATTTTTAGGCGATCGCTAATTTACCCAAACAGTGCTGAGTACAAAAGTAAGAATCCTCTCAGCATAGGGAAGCAAATGGAAAATAATAACTCCTTATTCTTAACTCCTAACTAATGACCAATGATCCATTTGCACCAGTTATCGGACAACAGCAAGCTATAGAATTACTTACTCAGGCTGTCAGACAAAACCGGGTTCCTCCAGCTTACTTATTTGTGGGGCCAGATGGTGTAGGCAGGAGTTTAGCAGCCAGGTGTTTTGTGGAATTGCTATTTTCTAGTGACATGGGAGTCACTGCATCTTTACAAAACCGTTTGCGTCAGGGGAACCACCCAGCTTTATTGTGGGTGCAACCAACGTACCAATACCAGGGACAACGATTAACAGCAGCAGAAGCAGCCGAAAAAGGACTAAAGCGTAAAGCACCGCCTGTAATTAGACTAGAGCAAATTCGGGAAATTACCGAGTTTTTAGGTCGTCCGCCTTTGGAAGCACCGAGAAATGTGGTAGTGCTAGAAGAAGCTCAAACAATGGCAGAAGCCGCAGCCAATGCTTTACTTAAAACTTTGGAAGAACCGGGACAAGCGACATTAATTTTAATTGCACCTACACCTGAGTCTGTGTTGCCGACTTTGGTATCACGCTGTCAACGCATTCCTTTTTATCGCTTAGATACACAGTCCTTGGCTGTTGTACTCACACAAATAGGTCATCAGGAAATTTTGTCAAATCAGGCAGTATTGAGCATAGCATCTGGTAGTGCTGGAAGTGCGATCGCATCTTATGAGCAATTACAAGCTATTCCTGATGAGTTACTCGAAGACTTGAAAAAAGCGCCTAAATCTTACCGTAATGCCTTAGAGTTAGCCAAAAAAATTGATAAGGATTTAGATACAGAAGCACAACTGTGGTTGGTTGATTATCTTCAGCAATTTTACTGGCAGCAGTGGCATCAACCTAGTATCATTAACCAGCTCGAACAATCTCGAAAACACTTGCGTTCTTACGCTCAACCACGGCTAGTTTGGGAATGTCTGCTTTTATCTGTGTATCAAAAATCAAATTCTATTTCTATTACTCATCGCTGAGTAAGATTGTATTTCTATAGTTCCTCATCAAAGTCTCAGTAGAATATTTAATTAGTTCGTAGCGAAATAAATTAGGCAAAACTCTGCATTACTTTGCGTCCCTCTGCGTTTCAAAACATTATAATGTCTTGTTCATCGTCTATCGTCAAGTTCATAGCGAGTGAAGGTATTGTAATAAAAGCGATTCCTGGATAAAACAAAAAGTTTATATGACCTCAGTTTCTCCTCACAAAAAAGCCAGAGCCTTAAAACCTACCAGCCGCCGCCCTGCAAAAGAACTCTGTAGCGAGTGCGGACTATGCGATACATATTATATTCACTATGTCAAGGAAGCTTGCGCTTTTATTAATCAGCAAATAGGCGAACTAGAAGTTGAAACACACACGCGATCGCGCCATCTCGAAAACCCTGATGAACTCTACTTTGGTGTTCATCAAGACATGATAGCTGCGAAGAAACAGCAGGCGATCGAAGGCGCACAATGGACGGGTATTGTGAGCAGCATTGCCATCGAAATGCTTAATCGCGGCTTAGTTGAAGGTGTCGTCTGCGTGCAAAACACCAAAGAAGACCGCTTTCAACCCATGCCAGTCATCGCCCGTACCCCAGAAGAAATACTAGCAGCGCGGGTAAATAAACCAACACTTTCTCCGAACCTTTCCATATTAGAACAGGTGGAAAAATCGGGAATGAAACGGCTGTTGGTAATTGGTGTTGGTTGCCAAATCCAGGCATTACGAGCCGTAGAAAAACAACTTGGTTTAGAAAAGCTGTATGTTTTGGGTACGCCTTGCGTAGATAACGTTAACCGCGCTGGATTGCAAAAATTCTTAGAAACCACCAGCCGCTCGCCTGACACAGTTGTGCATTACGAATTCATGCAAGACTTCCGGGTTCACTTCAAACATGAAGATGGCTCATCAGAAACAGTGCCTTTCTTTGGCTTGAAGACCAACAAACTCAAAGATGTCTTTGCCCCATCCTGTATGAGTTGCTTTGATTACGTCAACTCTTTAGCCGACTTAGTTGTTGGTTACATGGGCGCACCCTTCGGTTGGCAATGGATTGTAGTTAGAAATGACACTGGTAAGGAAATGCTGGATTTAGTGAAAGACCAGTTAGATACCCAACCAGTAACGTCTAAAGGCAACCGGAAAGAAGCTGTACAACAAAGCATTCCCGCTTACGATAAAGGCGTTACCCTACCGATGTGGGCAGCAAAACTGATGGGTGTGGTAATCGAAAAAATCGGCCCCAAAGGTCTAGAATATGCGCGATTTTCCATTGATTCTCACTTTACCCGGAACTATTTGTATGTGAAGCGTAATCATCCAGAGAAATTAGACGCACACGTTCCAGAGTTTGCCAAGCGTATTGTTGGGCAATATAAATTACCAGAATAGAAGAGGCAGGGGGCAGAGGAGCAGAGGGGCAGAGGGGCAGAGGGGAAAGACTTACTGCTGCTTCTCCTCTGCTCTCCTGCTCCCCCTCATTGCTGACTCAACTCGATAATATTCCCATCAGGATCTTGAGTGAAGAGGGCAGGGCGACCGGAGGCGCTGGCTTGAATGGGATAATTATGATTGAGAAATTCCTGTTTGGCGGCGTCTAAGTCAGCGACTGTGAAGGCAACGTGGGGATTACGTCCCCATTTTTCGTTTGGGTTTTCCGTGGGGACAGTGGTTGCAACTATTAGGTGAATTTGATAGTCACCGACTTGATACCATGCACCAGGGTAGTTTAGAGAACGATCTATTTTGGATAATCCCAATACTTTGCCATAAAAATGTTCCGAGCGTTCTAAGTCAGTCACAAGAATCGCTGTATGGAGACTTTGGGTAATCTGCATTGTCGGTAAGATGCGATCGCGTTTATTTAAATTTTGGCGTAGTTTGAACTCTTTCGGTGAGTGAGAAAGACAAGAGGAGAAGAATTAATAACCAACGCCTAATGACAAATGACAAAGGACAAATACCATCACAAATTCAAAGGCCGCTGAACTGTAAATGTTATCCAGCCCTGAGAGCTGGTAACTTCAATTCTGCCTTGGACATATTCTACTAACTTCTTAACCAATGTTAAACCTAATCCTGTGCTGCTCTGTTGCCAGCGTTCCCGTTTCGGGTTGCCGTAGGCATCGCTTTCAAGAATCCGGTAGAACGACTCAAAAATTCGATGACAAGCTTGTATGCCCAATTCGATAAACCCTAAATCAGCAAATTCGGACTTTTTCTCGATCGCAGACTACTATTTTTAGTCGCATAAACGCATAATAGAATAGTGACTGATCTGTTCGTACCTTTACAATCTCTCAAACAAGGTGACTGGTTCAAGCTGATCTGCGGAGCCAGTTTCCAGCATTTGCCGGCAGTCAGAAGTTTAACGTTAGCCTATACTTTGGCGGGCGCTGACTGCATAGATGTTGCAGCTGATCCAGCAGTAATTGCAGCAGCGCAGTCAGGGCTACAAGCAGCCAAATCTCTGGCTAAGGATGCCCAAAAGCGAGGCTTTGACTACAAAGGCAATTTACCCTTTTTGATGGTCAGCCTAAACGATGGAGAAGACCCCCATTTTCGCAAAGCAGAATTTAATCCTCATGAGTGTCCTACAGACTGCCCTAGACCCTGTGAACGGATTTGTCCGGCACAAGCGATTGTGTTTGACAATCCAAAAGAAGACTTTTCGGGAGTAATATCGCAAAAGTGCTATGGCTGCGGTCGTTGTATACCAGTTTGTCCATACGATATAATTAATACAAGTTCATATATGTCAACGCCGGGAGCGATCGCGCCATTGGTAATGTCAACGGGAGTAGATGCCGTAGAAATCCATACGAAAGTCGGGCGTTTGGCAGAATTTGAGCAATTATGGCAGGCAATTTCACCGTGGGGCGATGAATTAAAAGTACTAGCTATCAGCTGTCCCGATGGCGAGGGGATGACTGACTACTTAAGAGCAATATATGACCTGATTGCCCCACTCAAGAGTGCTTTAATTTGGCAAACCGACGGCCGTCCGATGAGTGGTGATATTGGCGATGGCACCACAATAGCTGCGGTGAAATTAGGGCAAAAAGTTTTGGCAGCTAAGTTACCGGGATATGTGCAGTTAGCAGGCGGCACAAATAAGTATACCATTGCTAAGTTAAAGGCAATGAAACTGTTAAACAGTGCTGAGTTCCGAGTTATGAGTGCTGATAAAGACTGTATTACTCAGCACTCAGCACCCAGCACTCAGCACTCCCACATCGCCGGGGTCGCCTACGGTAGCTACGCCCGCGTACTACTGTCACCAATTCTCGAACAGTTAGAGAATAAGGAGGTAAGTAACACCAATGTGAAGGCGACTATTCGCCTAGAAGAAGATGAAGTATTACTTTGGCAAGCTGTAGAACTTGCCTATTCTCTCGTTTCCCAGATCAAGTCACAGCAGGAGGGTTAATCGCTCGTTCGGAAAATTCCCAGAGCGGGTTCTCCTGCATGCAAATGTCCTCGCTATCTCTAAAAACGTCACCATAGAACGCATGACGATTACAGACGATCTCCAAAAGTTATTAGACATTTTGCCCCAAGACCTGCAACAAGTACTAGAGAGTCATCCCAAACGAGATAGTTTAGTAGAAGTGGTCTTGGATTTGGGTCGTCGCCCAGAGGCTCGCTTTCCTAATCAAGCTGAGTATTTGAGCGAAGTACCCGTTACTCAAGAACAAATAGATGATTGCATTCAACGAGTCGGAATCTTTGGCGGAGATAATCGGGCAGGAATTGAGCAAACTTTGCATCGGATCAGCGCCATTCGCAACCGCACTGGTAAGATTATTGGCTTGACCTGTCGCGTTGGTCGAGCCGTATTCGGAACCATTGGCATGATCCGCGATTTGGTAGAAACTGGTAAATCGATTCTCATGCTGGGGCGTCCAGGCGTGGGCAAAACTACCGCCTTACGGGAAATAGCCCGTGTTTTAGCGGACGATCTGCATAAGCGAGTGGTGATTATTGACACCTCCAATGAAATCGCTGGGGATGGTGATGTTGCTCACCCCGCCATTGGTCGCGCTCGACGGATGCAAGTGGCTCATCCAAACGAACAGCATCAGGTGATGATTGAGGCAGTGGAAAACCACATGCCAGAAGTCATTGTCATTGATGAAATTGGCACGGAACTGGAAGCTTTAGCGGCTCGTACCATTGCAGAACGGGGCGTACAGTTGGTAGGTACTGCCCACGGAAATCAGATCGAAAACCTGATTAAAAACCCCACCTTGGCTGATTTAGTTGGGGGTATCCAAGCTGTGACATTGGGAGACGATGAAGCCAGACGGCGAGGCTCTCAAAAGACTGTTTTGGAGCGGAAAGCCCCGCCTACCTTTGAGATTGCGGTAGAAATGTTAGAACGCCAACGCTGGACAGTACACGAAAGTGTTGCTGACACCGTAGATAATCTCTTGCGGGGGCGTCAACCTACCCCACAAACGAGAACCGTTGATGACCACGGCAAAATTGCGGTTACACGTCAGTTAGCTGTTGTCAACGGTCGTGGTGGACAGCTAGGAACAGTAGAAGATTCTTTCCCACCGGCGCGACCGTCTAATGGTTGGCGTTCATCTGGACAAATGGTTGCACTACCCCAATTGCCTGTAGAACGGGTAACTGGGCGCAGTGAGTTTGACCGTTTGCTGGATGAATCCTTCAATTATTCTGAAAGCATTGATTTTGATGCTGCTACAAGAGTGCCAGGGCCCAATGGTGAAGATTTGCCATTGCACGTTTACCCCTATGGCGTTAGCCGTCACCAACTGGAACAGGTGATTAGCGTGCTAACTTTGCCCGTAGTATTGACAAAAGATATAGATAGTGCTGATGCAATTTTAGCACTGCGATCGCACGTCAAAAACCACGCTAAATTGCGCCAAATGGCCAAAGCCCGTCATGTACCCATCCACGTAATTAAGTCCAGCACCATTCCCCAAATTACCCGTGGTTTGCGGCGGTTGCTGAATATCGACGATCCAGAGATGGCGGATGATAGAGAACTACAATTGTTTTTGCACAATGGTAGCGATGATGAGATGGATGCTCTTGAAGAAGCTAGACTTGCCGTTGAGCAAATTGTGATTCCTAAAGGACAGCCAGTCGAGTTATTGCCGCGTTCTCCCCAAGTCCGCAAAATGCAACATGAGTTGGTAGAACATTATCGCCTCAAGTCGCATAGTTTTGGCGAAGAACCAAATAGAAGATTACGGATTTATCCGGCGTAACTTTAATAACTCTACCAAAAAGTTTACTTACGATGTACACACAAGCCTTTGTCAAGGTAATTTACGGTTAGTCTTGTACGATAGCCCCTGAGATACCTCACCCTGTCCTATCCTTAGTCAGGATAGGACAGGGTGAGGTTTTGGAGGACTTTTGGGTAATCGGATAACTTATGTGTACAGCGTAACCTTTTAGGAGAAAAGTTTATGGATTTGGAAAGCGCTTTAACTATCAAAAATCGCCAAAATTATTATCTATACTCAAGCTAATAGTCCAATTTTCTCGCACTAATTCGCTGTTATCATCAACATTACGCAGCGTCTCATAGACAAAGAATTCGTAAAGAGTGAGTAAGCCCTAATTCACTCAATCTTGCATTTTTTTAAACATCTGTTACATTACTTTACAGACAGTTATAACTGCTACAACACTTGAATTTTGGAGTTATGCTCATGTCAGATTTTAAGAATTCTGCGTCTATTGTTTCAGAAGATCCTAATGCTGTGCGTTTTGGCTTCACTCCTCAGAGTGAAAATTGGAATGGTCGTCTTGCAATGATTGGTTTTGTCTCTGCAATTTTAATTGAAGCTTTTTCTGGTCAAGGGCTACTCCATTTCTGGGGTATCCTCTAAATTGGCGATTGTAGGGTAGTACAGCAGTTCTACCCTGCAAAATTCTCTATATTCTACGCCAGTCATTCGTTTCTAACATCTGGCGGCTATTGCCATTGGTGCAAAATATCAGATTTTTCCGGTTAAGCCAAAATATAAGTGAATAATTACTTTACATTGAATATGTATAGCTAAAACTCATGGAACTACCCCAACGCGTATCAGTCCGCTACAAAGACGCGTCCTTCAACACCAATGAAATCCGCTTGAGAACTTTTCGGCTTGGGTTGCAAATATGGGATGAACAAACTAAACCCAGAAAAACAGAGCTTTATCAGTTTATATCGTCTTGCTTAAAACAAGTTGACCGCCAAGATCGTTTTATGTTTTCTCTGTTGTTCATAGAATTAACAGACCTCATTCGCAACTCTTCTCTGGAAAGAGGAACAAAAGAGGTTCTGATTAAAACAGCTTTTAGAGAATTTGCTTATGCAATAACAGATTTTGAAGACGTTGCCAAATAAGGTTAGTTATGGAAATGCTGGAATTGCGTAGGCGTAAGCATCACCCGAAAGTCAGCGAACCTAATCGAGTAAGATATCTATGAAGTAAACAGAAACAGCTTTCCAATCGGATTAGTTTTTTCGCTAAATGCGCGGATGGGTAGGTGTTGGGGAAGGGGGAACACAAAAATGCCTGAATTGCCCTATATGCAAGGATTTGATGGCTATAGCATCTTGAAACCATCCGCGCACCTTATGTAGACTGACTTTCAGCTATTTACAGTTAGCACGATTGCCACTATTGCTAACAGGCTAATAGATGTTAATGCTTTTATCGCAATCAACTAAAATCCCTATTAGGGATTGAAACATATACACGAAGAAAACTAGTAGATTGTCGGGAACCAAGAATCGCAATCAACTAAAATCCCTATTAGGGATTGAAACTTTAGTTGTTTCAGTGTCGATGTCACTCTTTACAAGTATCGCAATCAACTAAAATCCCTATTAGGGATTGAAACTTTCCTAGCAGTCAGTTTGAAAATTTTTAATGAATCGCAATCAACTAAAATCCCTATTAGGGATTGAAACTTCAAAGTCCTTTACAAAAGTTAATTCAAATGCTTGAATCGCAATCAACTAAAATCCCTATTAGGCATTGAAACTTTTCTTCTATCGTCTTGATGCGATCGCCTGATGGTGCAATACGATCGCAATCAATATCCCTATCAGGTATTGGAACGAAGTATACCGAGAACTAGCCTCGGAAAATAGTATTAAAAATTACAAAAATTACTTCAACGGTCATTCCACATCCAGCTTGAGGGCTGTGATATTATAGGAGACTGCTGCATACATTTTAGAAAAACAAGAAACCGAATCGACCATGGCCCTCACGCAACTGCGGAAACAAGAAATAATCTCCAACTACCAAGTTCACGAAACTGACACTGGCTCGGCCGATGTCCAAGTCGCTATGCTAACTGAGCGCATTAACCGCCTCAGCGAACATCTCCAGGCAAATAAAAAAGACCATTCTTCCCGGCGGGGACTGTTAAAGCTAATCGGTCAGCGCAAGCGTCTTCTAGCTTATATATCGCAAGAAAGCCGGGAAAAATATCAAGCTTTGATTGCTCGTCTCGGTATTCGTGGATAGGACTACCGCTTATGTCTGCTGAAGAATCTGAACGCAGTCGTTTGCCTTTTGAACCGAACAAAAAGCGCCAAAAACCCGCAAAAGCTCAAAGTAAACCAGCAGCACAGCCCCAAGAATCCGTCAAAAAGGCTGATAAAAAAGTGGTTTACACCAAACAAGAGATGGCAATTCCCCAAGTAGTCAGCCAACGAATGATCCGACGGGTAGCTGGGTTATCGGGTATACCAACAGCTTTGGGCATTAGCGCCTTGGTTGCTAGCTATCTGCTTGCTGCCTACTCCGATATCCGACTACCTCCGATCGCCGTGTTATTGGTGAACATGGGATTATTTGGTTTGGGGGTTTTAGGGATAACTTATGGCGTTCTCTCTGCCTCTTGGGATGAAGAAAAAGTCGGAAGTTTTCTGGGTTTGGGTGAGTTCAACACCAATTTGGGACGAATGGTGGCAGCTTGGCGCGAAACTCGGCAAAAAAACTTATAATGAACGGCGCTCAGGTATTAAGTAACTGTGATATTGGGTAAATAAAAAAGTGAATGTTGAAGTTGAAATTTTATCACTTCAACATTGCTAATTAAAATTATCCAATCCTTTTTATACCCCATATCTAGTTATTTAGCAGTAAAAATGCTGACTGAGCGCTACATTTTGTCTATTTATTTTGTAAACAAATTTTATTTTTAACTATTTGTAATTAGGCTAATAGGCAACAATAAAGTTAGCCTATTTACAGAAAATTTTACTCAATTAATCAGGGACTTTCAGATGATTATAGTAATGAAAAGTGGTTCCCCAGAGGCGGAAATAAACCGCATTGATGAGGAACTTAGTAGCTGGGGGCTAACTCCAGAAAAAATTGTAGGTCAACACAAAGTAGTTATTGGTCTAGTAGGTGAAACCGCCAGCTTAGATCCGTTACAAATTCAGGAACTTAGTCCCTGGATTGAGCAAGTGTTACGGGTAGAGCAGCCTTACAAACGAGCTAGCCGTCAGTACCGTCACGGCGAAGCTTCGGATGTGGTGGTTAATACTCCCAGTGGAGCGGTGGTATTTGGCGAACACCAGCCTTTGGTAGTTGTTGCTGGGCCCTGCTCTGTAGAAAATGAAGAAATGATTGTGGAGACGGCGCGGCGCGTCAAGGCAGCTGGAGCCGCATTTTTGCGCGGAGGGGCATACAAACCCCGGACTTCACCTTATGCCTTCCAAGGACACGGCGAGAGTGCTTTGGATTTATTGGCGAGAGCGCGGGAAGCCAGCGGACTAGGTATTATTACAGAAGTGATGGATGCCGTAGACCTGGATAAAATTGCCGAAGTTGCTGACGTGATTCAGGTGGGGGCAAGAAATATGCAGAATTTCTCCTTGCTCAAAAAAGTCGGAGCGCAGCCGAAACCTGTTCTGTTGAAACGGGGAATGGCAGCTACTATTGAAGATTGGTTGATGGCAGCCGAGTATATTCTGGCATCTGGTAATCCTAATGTAATTTTGTGTGAAAGAGGAATACGCACCTTTGACCGTCAGTATACGCGAAATACACTGGATTTATCAGTAGTGCCCGTGTTGCGAAAACTGACTCACCTGCCAATTATGATTGACCCCAGTCATGGCGTAGGTTGGTCTGAATTTGTGCCTTCAATGGCAATGGCTGCGATCGCAGCTGGCACAGATTCCCTGATGATAGAGGTTCACCCTAATCCTGCCAAAGCTTTATCCGATGGGCCCCAATCTTTAACACCAGATCGTTTCGATAACTTGATGCAAGAATTGGCAGTAATTGGTAAAGCGGTGGGACGCTGGCAGCAACCAGCTGTGGCTCTAGCTTGAAATTCAGTTGCAACTTATTGCTAGGCATAAATAAATTAAAGTTTGTAGTCAGGACTTTAGTACTGATAAATCCGAAGAAGCGATAAATCGCTCACTACAAACTAGGATTTTTTTGTATGTTTAATTATGCCTACCTATTTATTGTAAAAATGAAATTGTGCCCCTTTAGAAATATTCTAAAGGGGGTTTTTAAACACTAACTAAAGCTATGGAAAAAAAATGTGCAATCAATATTGATGGCAGTATTTTTTACAATTGTAAGACTTTTTATCTATATAAATAGCGAGCAGGTATCCAGCGGCGACCATGATTTGTTTGCACCCAAGTTTGTGGCAGTGCTTACCTGGCTGCAATATGGTTACTGCAACTCAATTTTGCCACTATAAAAAAAGGGACGGGTAAAACACCCATCCCAGAAAATTCACTTTCATTCAATTGATAGCAAAACTTTTATTGCACTTGAGTGGGGAAAGCACCAGGTTGCACAGCGATGTTAATACTCTGCCCATTGCGACGTAATTCCATACGTAAATCGCTTCCGACTTGGCTATTTTCTACTGCCCTTTGGACACTGCTGGCATCTGTGACTGATTGACCTGCAAGCGTTTGGATCACATCACCAGCACGTATCCCTGCTTTAGCAGCTGGTGAATTTGGTATAACTTTTACAACTAATACACCTTTATCTTCATTTACATTCAAACCGCTATTGGGATCTGAGTTGATATTTTGTTTTAGTTGAGGTGTTAACCCTACCATCTGAATTCCCAAGTAAGGATGTTCTACTTTGCCTGTAGCTATTAGTTGACTGGAAATGCGTTGTGCTGTGTTGATAGGAATAGCAAAGCCTAATCCTTGTGCCCCTTGAATAATGGCTGTATTCATGGCAATTACCTGGCCACGGGAATTTAGCAGGGGGCCGCCGGAGTTACCAGGGTTAATTGCTGCGTCGGTTTGAATATACTCTACTCGCCTATCGGGAGCGCCGATTTGATTACTACTACGTCCAGTGGCACTAATGATTCCGGTAGTTACTGTATTATCTAGTCCAAGGGGGTTGCCGATCGCGATCGCCCATTCTCCCGCTTGCAGTTGATCTGAGTTACCTAAAGCTACTGAAGGTAGATTCTCTGCTTGAACTTTGATAACAGCGACATCGGTTAATTCATCTTTTCCTAACACCTTACCTTGCAAGGTGCGCCCATCCTTGAGTGTTACTGTCACCGTATCAGCGCCATCTACTACATGGGCGTTAGTGAGAATCCGACCATCGGCACTGATGATAAAACCTGAACCAGTACCCCGTTCTACCCTTTCTCCTGATTGTGGCAATTGGGAACCAAAAAAGCGGCGAAAAAACGGATCGTTAAATTCATCTGGTATCTGGGTTCTGACGGTTCGGGAAGAGTTAATCCGCACTACTGCTGGCCCGACCCTTTGCACTACCTGTGTCACAAAGTTAGGATCTGTAGCTGCTGGCAATGGAGCAGCAGCATTTACTCGACTAACTGCCAAATTAGATGCACTCTCAGACACCTGCCGAGAGTGTGCAGCCATATAGCCGCCTGCCAATGTCATACCTGATCCCAGCAGCACCAGCGATAGAGAGGCAGCAGCCTTTTTCCAGGGTGCTTGATTACGGTATTTGGCATCAGCAGTGTTATGTAAAATGCTATTTGATGGGTGTTCTCTGTTGCGAGATTCGTTTTGCATTGCTGTCTGGAAGGATATTTAGATGTATTACTAATGTAGATATTATTTGTGACAGTTTTGTTGCGAAGGTATTGCATTGTTGTGAAAGCTTTGGTATTTTATTGCACCGTATTGGAATATAGTCATTCGTAGAGACGTACATCGCTGCGTACTCTTTACCAAACTTAGTGCTGAGTGCTAAGTGCTGAGTGCTGAGTAAATTAAGAATTACTCAGTATTTATGTACTTGGGTTTGAGCAAGTCCCCTTGTGGGCGGTCTTTAAACTCAGAACTCAGCACTTGGAACTCAGCACTCTTCATCATGCCTGAAGGAATAAAAATGGTACAGGGGAAAATCTTACTTAAACCTGGCACTTTATGCACAAGTGTTAAAGAACGAACTGAATATGCTTTGCAATGCGGGGCGCTACTCTCGATTCCGACAGAATTTGAATTTGTTGAACAGGATGGCGTGCGCTTCTTGGTACGGATTTTGTCTAACCTGAATCGCAAAAAAGCAGCTAAGAAGAAACAGGAAAAACAATCTACTACTGCTGGTGAAGAGTTTAATCCTTTTTTGCCCTACGAAGAGGATTTATTTGTGGCGGATATCTCCGATACCCATGTATGTATTTTAAATAAATTCAATGTTGTAGATTATCATCTGCTAATCATCACTCGTAGTTTCGAGGAACAGGAAAGCTTACTCACCCTAGAAGATTTTACGGCTATGTGGGCGTGTTTAGCTGATTTCGATGGTTTAGCATTTTACAACAGTAGCAAAACCGCAGGTGCTAGTCAGCGACACAAGCATTTACAAATAGTACCCCTACCACTTGCCTCTTCAGGGCTGCAAATACCAATTGAAGCTTTGCTAACATCAGCACAATTTGAAAACTCGAACGCAGCTTCAGCAAAACTTCCTTTTATACATGCTTTCGCACCATTAAATTCTAATTGGGTGCGATCGCCATTAGCAGGGGCCCAAGCAACACTGGAAATTTATCGCACTTTGCGTCACGCTGTAGGTTTAGATGCAAAGCAATCTGGTGCTTACAATCTGCTAGCGACAAGAGAATGGATGTTAATCGTACCGCGATCGCAAGAGCATTTCCAATCTATCTCTGTGAATTCATTAGGATTCGCTGGTGCGCTGCTGGTGCGAAACGCAGCAGAAATGGAGATTCTCAAAACCCAAGGGCCGATGACTATCCTCAAAAATGTTGCTATATCCTAATTGAGTTCGTGGGATATACAGCAGTTTTCAAGTAGATAAGGTACAAAATGCAAGACTTAAAATCAGCTATAAAAAAAAGTTTTACTCTCTTCCTCTGCCCCCCTGCTCCCCTGCACCCCTGCACCCCTGCACCCCTGTCCCCCTTCGGTAATGTCAATTTAAATCATTCTCAAGTGTTAGTGTTTCCCAATCTAAATCTGATGCTATTTGAGCAAGTTTATCTAAATCAGTCAGGTTATCTAGATAGGGTAAGCAGCCTAAAACTGGCGTGTTAGTGAGTGATTGAATCAATTGATATGGTGTCCAGTCGGCTATTTCTGCATCCGTTCGGGGTTGTACGCAGTTCAGAACAATGCCTTTGAGATTGACGCACAATTGTCTAGCTAATGCTACATTCGCCACTGCTTGAGCGATCGCACCCAACCTCACTGGTACTACCAATACCGTTGGTAAGCGCCATTCCCCCGCTAAATCAGCTACCGTTAATTCCTCAGTTATTGGCGAACCTAACCCTCCCAAGGCTTCTACAAGGACAAAATCACGCTGCGATCGCAATTTAGATAAAGCTTGCCACACTAGTGCTAAATCTACTCGGCGATTTTCCCGTGCTGCTGCTATGGGAGGAGCCAGAGGTGCTTGAAAGTATAAAGGTGTAATTTCTTCAGCAGATTGTTCTAGCGCGAATAGCTTTTGATACCACTCGCGATCGCCAACGCCCGATTGAATCGGTTTCATGATTCCCCAGCGACGCTGCGGGTAATATTTTTGCCAATAAGCTGCTAATGCTGTTGTTAAAACAGTTTTACCAGCTTCTGTATCAGTTCCAGTAATTAGTAGTGTGTTTAACATTAATTTCTTTGGCCAGAAAATGGTTGGGTTTCATCAGCCGGCGGCAAAGTTGGCGCTTCAGTAATCGTCGGAATTGGCAAGGGTGTTTCTGTGGGAAGTGGCAAGGGTGTTTCTGTGGGAATTGGCAAGGGTGTTTCTGTGGGAATTGGTAAGGGTGTCTCTGTAGGAATTGGCAAGGGTGTCTCTGTGGGAATTGGGTTGACTGGTTTTTCTAATGCAACATTGAGATTGTAATTGCTTTCAGTAACTCCTGAAAGCAGAGTTAACTCAATAGTATATCTACCAGTAACCAACAATGTGCCTTGATAAAATGTGACTTGTTGGGCAGTACTATCAATTGGTTGTCCATTGGGACTTAAGACTGTCAGCAGAATGCTGCTTCCTGGGTCAATAAACGTGTTTAATTTAGCACCTTCTCGCCCAAAAAAGCTGTACTGAATGATTTGATTTGCTTTGAGAGTACCTTCAACCGTGGTTGGGTTAGATGTTGTCAGGTTGAGGCGCTTAGTAGATATAACAGGTTGATTAGTAGGTGTGAGTGTCGGTGTTGGTGTTGGTGTTGGCGTCGGTGTGAATGTAGTACCGCCAGCAATTACTGGTGAAGGGAAATTTTGTGGAAGCGTCTCATCTGATATTTTTGACTGACTGCGGATAGAACTTACTAGTGCCCAAGAACCAAATCCTGCTACGATCACTACACCAATGGCAATTGCGGCGATCGCTAACGGATTATCCAAGATTGAGCTGGTGGAACTTGGTGGAATCACAGGATCGGGTTTCTGGGGCGAAGCTGCTGGTGCTACTAAGTCAGGACGGCGACTAACTGCCATTGTTTGCAAGTTAGACACATTCACATTTGGAAGATTGACTTCGTGTAAAGGTTGTAGTGCTTGAGATACACTAACAGCAGTTTGATAGCGATCGCTCGGTATATGATTCAACATTCGATTCAACACTACAGCAAATCGCGGGTTCACTTTTACCCACCGCTGCCAATTCCAAGTTAGCTGGTTTTGATCGAATAGATCCTTTGGTTCTTTACCAGTCAGCAAAACAATCGCGCTCACCGCTAATGCATACAAATCACTACTAGGATAAGCTCCCCCTGTTTGCATTTGTTCGCTGGGAGAGTAACCTAATTTTCCTACGGTGGTTTCTGGTATGGGACTATCTGGCGATTGTAAACGCGTTGCCAGTTCCTTCACCACCCCAAAGTCAATTAACACAGGTTTAGCGTCACTATCTCGCAAAATAATATTTTCTGGCGAGATATCTCGATGAATAATTCCTCTACTGTGAATATGCTCTAAAACAGGCAACAACAACTCTATCAGCTGCAATACTTCAGCCTCTGTGAAAGTTTTACCCACAGCTTGACGTTCAGCCAGCAGAGTGCGGTACGTCTGACCTGCAACGTAGTCCTCCACCAAAAATAAGCGTTGGTCTTGCTCAAATCTTTCCCGGAATTTCGGCACTTGCGGGTGTTCGATTTGATATAAAATGGCAGCTTCTCGGTGAAAAAGCTCTTGTGCCCTCTCCCAATCCAAAGCCGACCTTGCTGTTGAATTCAATTCCTTGATCGCGCAAAGTTCGTTAAAGCGCCTCTGGTCTTCTGCCAGATAGGTTCTACCAAATCCTCCTTGTCCGAGAATTTGAATTATGCGGTAACGGTTCTGCAAGACAGTGCCAACTGTAATCGGTGGTTGCATGATCGGTTGATTGAGTGTATTAGCAACTGAGGAGGAAGTCACCCACAAAGATGAAGTCAAGAGGCGACGGACAGTTACCTGCGGCAATATTCTACTATACCCAACAAGTACACTCCCACCAGAGCAAGGTTGTTTCCTAGTCCATAACTTCAGAGTCCCCAATCCTCAATTCAATTTTTATTCCTGGGAAAACGATAGATTTTGAAATATGTAAAATTAACTTGAGAATCCAGCTTATATAAATAACTCATCTGTTTCTCAATCAATCCTTTAGGAAATAAATGGTCACGATTCACTACGCTCAAAACTATATCGGCATTATTGTTAATTTTTCAATTTTTTTGCAAAATTTTCCTTAGTAATGCCCTTTATTAAAGGATTTCCTAAATCCATTCCATTCAGAGTTATACCAAGTTGTGATAGATAGTATTATTTGCTTGAAAGCTAGTCCAGCAGAGCTTAGACGCTAAAGAATACTAACTTTGGCAACTTGGTATTACAGTGTCACCGTAGTATCTAAATAATCTTGGGTTGCCAAATCAATACTTCTCGCTTTGTGCATTTTTAACTCGGAATCGGGTTTGGGGTAAAGGG